>NZ_JBHUXV010000010.1:0-142323 GCF_042669125.1 Streptomyces sp. NPDC057253
GCGTACCGCTTACGGCTTCGGCGTGGCGTGCGGGGTGCAGGTCACGTCGGCCGCGTCCAGCTTGCCGGTGAGCAGGTAGGTGTCGACCCGCGTGTTGATGCAGGGGTTGGTCAGGCCGGTCACACCGTGGGAGCCCGCGTCCTTCTCGGTGATCAGGCGGGAGCCCTTGAACCGCTTGTGCAGTTCGACGCCGCCGTCGTACGGCGTGGCCGCGTCACGCTCGGACTGCACGATCAGCACGCCGGGCAGGCCCTTGCCGGTGTGGACCTCGACCGGGGTCTGCTGCTTGACCGGCCAGGTGGCGCAGGGCAGGTTCAGCCAGGGGTTAGTTCACAGACATCAGCATCCTGGCTCGTGCCACCCATCTCCGAGAACTTGTAGAGCCGGGGGTCGATGTTGCCGATCACTTCGAACGGCGGCAGCGGCGGCGTACGAGGCGGTGCCGGCCTCAGCAAGGGCTCAACGATGCTCTCCCACGCTCCACCCTTCCAGGCCCTCCAGCGGGCGCGCAGCGCCTCCTTCGGCGGGAAGTGGTCGGGCATCTCGTCCCAGGGACAGCCGGTACGCGCCTTGTGCAGCAGCCCTTCGACGAGCAGTCGGAGATCATGGCTGTTCTTCGTGACGCGGAAGGCTATCCGCGGCCGAACTTCCTCCCATAGTTCGTCGGTCATTTCGACGGGGAGGACACCGCGTTCGTCGAACCACTTCTCGATGTCGGCGCCCGGACCGAAGCGACCTTCAAGGGGTACGGGGCCGAGCAGCCTCACCTTGATGTCGGCCAGGTCCAGGACTTCGGCCTTGTGGCGGTCCGAGAGCCCCTTGAGGTTGAAGGTGGCTGTCTCGACCAACTTCTCCAGTTCTTCGGCGCGCTGTGCGACCTTCTTGGCATCTTCGAGCATTGACTGCGCTTCGGCCCGGAGGTTGATCTTCTTTTCCTGGTCGGCTTTCAGTGTGGCCATGGCCTTGGCGACCTGCTCGGGGTCTACGCCGGCCTTGGCGAAGCCGAGGAGTTGGTTTGTGCTCAGGTCGTCGAGGGCCTTGATCTCCTTGTCCAGCTCGACGATTCGTTCCTCGTAGATGTGGGTGTAATCGGGGGCTTCGCCCTGCCACGTCTTCGCCAGTTCCCGGAGCTTTTCCTTGTTGTCGAAGAACTCAACGAGGCTGTCCCAGACCACCTTTTCCATGGCGACGGCGTCGATGACGCTGTCTCCGCAGCCAGCCCCTCCGGAGCATCGGTAGGTACGCCGCTGCTCGGCCTTCACCCAGACGCCGGTGTAGTGCTTCGAGCAGGTGCCGATGATGCGGGTGCTCAGGGGGTGGTACTTGTACGGGCCTTCCAGGGTCCAGCCGTTGCGCTTGAGGGCGGCCCGGACGGTGTACACGGTCTCCAGGGGCAGCGCGAGCGGGGTGTCGATGATGACGGTGGGGCCGTGCTTCGGCTGTCCGTCCTCGCCCATTACGGTGGCGCGGCGGCGTCGCTTGTTGATGACTTCGTCGGTGTTGCGGAAGACGACGAAGCCGTCGAGGGCGGTGTTGAAGAACTTGTGGCGGAGGTTGTGTCCGGTCCACTCGGCGCCGCTGCGGGTGGGCTTGCCGATGAGGTTGAGCATGTGGGCGGTGCGGTCGACGGAGTAGCCGCCCTCGACGATGAGCTTGGCGGCCAGTTCGAGGACGGCGGCTTCCGCGGGGTCGACGGCGAGCTTGGAGTTGCGGCTGCCCTTGTTCTCGATGCAGTAGCCGTAGGGCGGGGGTCCGCCGGTCCATCCGCCGACAGCGGCCTTCATGTTGATGCCGTTTTGGGTGCGCTCCAGGATGGTGCGCCACTCCATCTCGGAGAAGGAGGCGAGGTTCTGGAGGGCGACGGTGCCGTGGGTGGTGGTGGTGTCGATCTCCTGGGTGACGGAGATGATGGAGACACCTGCGTCTTCGAGGGCCCAGACCCAGTGCCAGAAGGCGCGACCGGTGCGGCCGATGCGGTCGAACTTGTGGACGGCGACGACGTCGATCTTCTTGGCGCGGACGTCGCGCTCCAGGCGCATGATCTCGGGGCGGTCCTGCTTTGCCCCCGACTCTCCGGCGTCCTCGTAGACCTCCGCGATCTCCCAGAGGATGTTCTTGTCGCGGTCCAGGATGTTCTTCTTGCCGACGTAGTCCTCGATGCCTGCGATCTGGACGTCGAGTCCGTAGCCGAGGATCTGGTCCTTGGTGGACACGCGCAGGTAGGCACCGACGCGCTTGATCGTGATCTTGGCGCGTGATGCCGAGTCGAAGGTACGGGGTATGGAGGGCGGCTTCAGAGAAACCGCTACCGTAGTGGTCAAGGTTGGTCTCCTCGCAGACTGACCGAGAGCCCTGGCGGTGTACGTGGCCCGTTCGCCGCCAGGGCACCCTTGTGATCAGTCGAGTATAAGAGGCCAACCGCCCCGCGTTGGGGGTCTTTTGCCTGGTCGTCAGGCTGCCGCTTGCTCCTGCTCGGGTTCGTCGTGTTCGGTGAACAGGATCGCGAGGAGGCGGTTGAAGCGGGCGTCGGGCATCTTCTCGTTGGTGTAGCGGAAGGTGACCTGTGCCGGCGCCGGCCGCGGCTGGAGTGGGACGACGTCCGCGAGCTTGTCGTTGATGGCGCGCTCCTTGGTCGTGCTGCTGGGTGCGGAGCCGCCGGCTGGGCGTGCCGGCCATGGGCCGAGGTGGGCGGCCTCAGCTTGTTGCTCATGTTCGCTGAACTTGTTGTTCAACTTATGCCACAAGTGCGGAGCGGTCAACCGATCTCGACGGTGCCGTCTCCCTCGCAGACGATGCAGGCGTCCATCTCGGGCCAGCGCCCCTTGCAGTGCGGGCAGGGGCGCTCGGTCGTATGACCGTGCTTGCTGGTGTCGTCCATGTCGGTCCAGTTACTCGTGTGGTTCATGCGGCCCTGTCCTCGATCACTTCGGCGTCGACGAATCCCGTCTCGATGGCGGCCCGCTCGACGGTCACGGGCTCGGGCAGCGAGCGGGCCCGTTCGCCCTCGTCGCGGCCGAACAGCCGGCTGATGAGGCCGGTCTCGGCGGCACCCTTCTGGGTGGCGGTGATCTTCACGGAGAAGGAGTTCTCCTCCATGTCCTCGACCGTCTTGAGCATCTTGTTGAAGCGGTCGAGTTCACCTGAGAGCACTGGATTGGTGATGCCGCCCTCCAGCTCTTCGGCGAATCGAAGGCTGAAGACGCGTCCTGCCTGCATTTCAAGGAGTGCGGCGGCGACGTCGGCGCGCTGGTCCTTGGTGCGGATCTCGACGGGGAGGCTGAAGGCGCAGGCTGATCCGGGCTGCACGGCGGGGCAACTGCTGGAGAGGTAGCAGCGGTCACAGTTTCGGACGCCGGGGTCGACGGTCTTGAGGACGGGCCTGCCTACGGTGCCGTCCTGGGCGGTCTCCTGGACCACTGCGAGGCCGGGGAACGGGATCTTCTCGCGTGGCGTCGCGACGGCTGGAGTTACTCCTGCGTGCCGCGCCTGCTGGGGCAGTCGATCAACTGCTTCGGGGGCCGGATCCGCGTTTTCGTCTGTATGCGTGTTTCCGGGGGCAGTTACTCCTGTGCCGTTGATGTGGTCGGTGAACTGCCTCCAGGACCACACGGACAGGCGCAGGACCTCGGTGGGGTCGTCGGCGATGACGGCCTCTGCGTCGAAGCCGGCGTCGGCGATGGCGTGCTTGTGTCGGGCGCGGGCCATGTCCTTGTAGCGGCGGGGGTAGCGGTGCAGCTCTTTGCCGGCCCAGACGATGGTGTCGCCGAACTGGCTCGGGGAGATCCATGAGGTGGAGGCGGCGCCGTACCAGTGGCCGTGCTCCAGGGCCGCCGTCTTGGTCATGCCGAGGCCGAACAGCTTGGTGTCGGTGGTCTTGGCGAGCTGGGGCAGCAGGTGTGCGACGTCAAGGCGGTCGGTGCCGGCCTGGGTGATGCCGACGTTGGCCCACTCGTTGCAGAGCAGTTCCAGTCCTTCGCGGCCGGTCTCCGGGTTCCACACCACGATGGCCTTGTCCCGTTGTGGTTCGAGCCGCTGGCGCTGCTCGCGGATCCATTCGTGGCCGAGCTGGTGGGCGTCGAACTCGACGAAGTAGCTCAGCCGGCTGAGGTTGTCGGCGATGAAGACGTCGTAGTAGTGCCCGGCGATGTCGAGCAGCTCGGCGTCGGTGAGGTCGCTGTTGGGCTTGGCGTTGATGGAGTGGCAGCCGGAGTCGATGAGGATCTCCGGGGCGTCCACGAACTTCTCGGCCAGGTCGTAGGGCTTGGTGAACTTGGTGCGCCTGCGCAGGCCCCAATAGGAGAGGGCCACGGTGGTGTAGCCCTCCTGGGCGAGCAGGCTGCGGTAGGCCGGGATCTCGCACCCGGCCAGGTACAGCTTCACGAGGGGTGTCTCCTACAGGGGGCCGGCGGTGCGCCGGGCGTCCTGGGCGTAGTGCTGGTCCTGGGCCTCGATCTCGGCGACGAGGTCGTCCCACGCGCGGGGCTCGCCGCGGTAGTCGGGCTTCCACTGGGGGCGGCTGTAGCGGGGGTGGCTGAACAGCACGGTGGTGTAGCCAGCGGCGAGCAGGTCGCTGGCCTGGGTGGGGTCGGCGACGACGACTAGGTCGACGTGGAGGTCCGCGCGGAGGGACTGGAGACCGCCGAGGAGGCCGTAGCGGTCGCTGGCGTAGGGCTTGACCACGCGGACGTGCTTGGTGAAGCCCTGGCGCTTGAGCCAGTTCTGCGCGAGCGTCTTCGAGGAGTTGAAGGAGTCGGCGTCGTCGGCCAGGTGCACGACGTGGGTTTCGGCGAGGCCGTGGTAGAGGAGCTGCCCGGCGGGGATGACGGCGTCGCTGTCGGGTCGCTTGAGGACACCGTCGATGGCGATGACGACGTTCACCGGGACCGCCACAGGGCCGCGTTGCGGAGGGCGAACTGGGCGGCGCTGATGGGCTGGCCCCAGGCGTCGCTCTCCACCTGGTTGTGGGTGGCGACCTGGACGTCCTTGATGGAGCGGAGCTTCTCGACGGACCCCGATTCCTTGGCGGCCTGCCAGCGGTAGTTGGCGAAGTCGCCGTATCCGGAGCCGCCGGGAGCGAAGGCTGCGCGCCTGCCGAGGTGGATGTCGTCGAAGAGCTGGGCGGCCTGGGCGACGATCGTCTTGAGCTGGGAGCCGGTGGTGACCCAGTGCCCGCCACCCTGTGGGGAGTGCTTCATCTCCTCGGCGAGGGCGTTGTAGGCGGTGACCAGGCGGTCGGCCTCGGCGGTGTCGCGGGCGGCTGCCTCGGTGAACTCCTGCGGGTACATGTCGCGGGGGTGGGCCGGCAGCTCGGGCGGACGGACGGTCCACTCGTCTTTGGTCAGGGAGTAGGCCGCGTAGGGGTGGATATTGCGGATGTCGCGGCTGTTGGGGTTGACGTAGTAGGTGACCTCGTACGTTCGGTCCCCGATTTGTGTCGTGGCGGTGTCGGGCCAGAGTTCTGCCTTGAGTTCCTCGTCGAAGAGGTCGGCGATTTCCTGCCTCGTCATTCCCGCGTAGTCGGGGTTGTACCAGCCGAAGGAAGAGAAGTCGACACCGATGAGGACGTCGAGGTCTCCATTTCCTCGGTCGGCGGCCCACTGGTAGCTGATGCCGGAGCCGGCGAGCCACACCTCACTCCACTGACCTGGGCCGTTGTACCTGGTGGACCAGAACTTGTAGAGGGTGTCGAGGAGCCAGTTTCGGACCTGGGGGATGATGCGGTCACCGTTGAAAAGGTTCGGGTCAAGGTGGTCAGCCGGGCTTGAGAAATAGCCGGAGGCGCCGACGGCGGACTCCATGATGGGCTGAGCGTTTTCCCCGAGACGACGGTAGAAAGAGTTCGTCTCCATATCCCGCACTCTACCGGCGATACGAAGAATTCAAAGGGGCTGCATTCCGGGCCCGGAAAAGGCGAAGGCCCCCCTTTTGATGGAGATTGGTGGTCTCCGGGGGGCCTTCCCTTGAGAGGAGAGAGCATCCCTCCGAGGAAGAAAGCTCAGCTCGTCTACGAGACTACACCAAGATCACAGCTTCAGGCTCTGGACGAGGGCGTTCGTACGCTGCTGCTCGGCCATGGCGGCGGTCATCTGCATCATCTGCTGGCCGGTGATCGAGGCGGTCTTGATCGCGATGGCGTCGTCGACCAGGACGTGGCCGGAGCGCTGGAAGTCGTCCAGGTTGGCCGGCCGCTTGATACGGATCTTGGTGTTGATGTTGGGCTCGGCGAGGACCTGGCCCTCGGGGGTGATGACGACGAGGAACGCGGTCTCGGCGAGCGTGCCCTGCGGCTCCTCGGTGATGCCCGCCTCCTCCCCCATCTTCTTGAGCTGCTCGCGCTGGGCGTCGGTCAGCTCCTCGACGGTGTCGGCGGCGGTCTTGGCGAGGGTCGACAGGTCAACAGTCACAGTGGTGCTCCTGGTGGTGGTGTGGGTGTGTGCGGGTCAGGCTGCGCGGCGGGAGATGCGGCCGTGCTTGCGCTTGAGGTCCTTCTGCCAGGCGGGCATCGCCTCGCCGAAGACGTTGGTGACGCGGCCCTCGACCATGCGGACGACGTAGCCGTCCTTGCGCAGAGTGAAGGGCTTGGTCACCGTGTTGAGGTAGTTGAGCTGCTCGCCGGCCTGCTGGTCGTCGAACCAGGCGGGGGTGACGAAGTCGCTGACGGCGACGGAGGTGCCGTGGACGACGATGTCGTAGCTGTCGCCCTGGACCGGGTCGCAGACCTCGTAGGCGATCTGGGCGCCGTGGTCGTTGGAGGCCCAGAGCTGGACGCGGGGGTCGCCGAGGGTTTCCAGAACCTCGTGGGAGAGGCAGGCGGATATGGAGACCGAGCCGGTGTGGGCGGTGCCGCCGTTGTCGAGGATGACGCCGGCGAAGACCTTGCCGTAGACGACGCCGCTGTCTTCGGTGTGGTAGCCGAGGGCACCGTCCACGTCGGGGGTGTCGTAGACGGTGATCACGGCGGTGCCCTTGGCCGGGGTCGGCGTGGCGGTGGTGAAGACGACCGCGGGTGCCTTGATGCCCCACAGCGGTGCGAAGTGGTCGCGGACCTGGTGGTTGACGGCCTGGGTGGCGAGGTCGATGTCGTGGTTGGTGACGCGCTTGGAGGCGTTGACGACGAAGACCTTGGTGATGGTCTGAGCCATGGGCGGTTCCTCAGCAGTGGATCAGGGACGGGGTCCGTGTCCGTCGTACGGCTTGGCGAGGCCGGCGATGACGAGCGCGGAGTTCAGGGAGTCGCTGGCGGAGGCAGCGGAGATGGTGCCGAGGTAACGGCCGTACTTCTCGCGGGCGTCGGAGTCCTTGGGGGTCTGCACCGTGGCGAGGGTGAATGCCGGCCCGTGGACGGTGGCCCAGTTGACGACGAACTCGCGGGCGTCCTTGCCGGGCTGGGTGTTCTTCTCGGGCGCGTTGATGCCGTAGAGGCGTATCCGCTGGTGGGTGGTGACCTCGAAGCCGAGGTCGATCTCCATGTCCACGGTGTCGCCGTCGACTATGTCGACGATGGTGGCGCGGTACTCGTGCATCAGCCTGCCTTGTCGTAGGCGGCCCGGCGCACGGCGTTGGCGACCGGGCAGAAGTGGCAGAGGTAGATGTCCTTCGAGGACCGGTACTTCGGCAGGCCGGCCACCTTGCGCTCGGCCGCGGTGTCCGGGGTCAGGCGCTTCTTGTCGGTGCACCAGTCGGAGCAGGTAATGGACCGGTTGTGCTGCTGCCAGCACGTCATCGCGTCTTCCTGGAAGGTGTTCTTCGCGTCGTAGAAGGCGGGGTCCAGGCCGGTGTGACCGGTGTTCTCGCGGATGCGCTTGATGATCTCCTCGCGTGTGGACGGGGAGTCCCAGTGGCGCTTCTCGACGCGGAGCATCGGGTGTGCGATGTGCGGGCTGCCGTCGGGGTTGCGGTGCCGCTTGACGAGGGTGTCCAGGAGGAAGTCCTGGCGGGGGTCGCCCTCGTAGTCGGGCAGCTCTTCCATGGACCCGCACGTCTTGCACAGCAGGAGCCGGATGTTCTCGGCCATGTGGTGGTGTTCCTTGCTCAGTACCAGTGGTGGGATTGCCAGAAGGCCCATGCGCCGCAGGGGCTGCCGTACCGTGCGTCCATGTAGGAAAGTCCCCAGCGGACTTGTGTCACGCCGTTGGTTCGCCAGTCGGATCCTGCGGAGGCGTATTTCTCTGCGGGAAGCGCCTGGGCAATTCCGTAGGCCCCGGAACTCGGGTTCGTGGCGAACGGGTTCCAGTTGCTTTCATGGGCGAACACGGCGTCGGCGCAGAGGAATTGCGCGGTGCTCAGGACTGACTTCGCGTACGCCCTGGGTGAGACGTAGGAGGGTCGTGGCGTGGTGGTCGCCGAGCGGGACGCCCTTGGGGTGGCGGTGCGGGTGGCCTTGGGCCGTGGCGGCGTGCTGGCCTTTGGCTTCTTGACCTTCTTGGTCTTCTTGGGCTTCGGCGTCTTCTTGGCCGGCTGGCTGCGCGATGGCGTCGGGGAGGCCGTCGGTGCGGGAGCCTGGGCGGTTTCGACGGCCTCTTGTCGCGTATTGGAGGCGATCGGCATGAGGGCTATCACGAGCGCTGCCGATATACACGACAATGGCCTGCGAGTCACACGGGAGTCCTCACCTTGGGGGCATTCCCGTCCGACGTTCCTCGCAGGCCATTCAGACGCTTCGTGAATAGTAACACGAAGGCCCCGAGAAACAGTTCCTCGGGGCTTCGTGGTGGCATGGCTATTAGCCGTAGGCCAGGGTGAACAGAAGTGCCCAGCCCTTGGGCCCGATTGCCGGGTCATAGGGCTTGCCGACGTCGTTCAGACCGTGCTTCGTGTTGAAGCCGGCGACGGCCTTCTGGGTCTGGGGACCGTAGTTGTCGGACAGGGTGATGCCCTGGCCGAGCCAGCCGGTGGCCTTCAGCGCCTTCTGGAGCGGCTTGGCCGACGGGGTCGACCGGTTGGGGGCCAGACCCTTGGGGAATGCCGGCGGGGTGTACTTCGTGGTCGGGGCCGGCGCCTTGCCGCCGCCCGTGCCGGTCGAGGTACCCGCGCTCTTGTATGCCGGCCGGCCGAAGCCGAGGACGTCGGAGCGGTAGCGGGTCCGCTCGTAGACGCCGTCGCCGTTGGACTGCGAGCCGGCGAGGCCGGAGCTGGTGTTGCCGCCGATGGTGGCGATCGTGGAGCCGGGGGCGGAGTCGGCTCGTGCGATCTCGACGTGGTCGGCGACGCCGTCGTCGTTCCAGTCGAAGAAGACGATGTCGCCCCTCTTGACCGCCTCGGTCGCCTTGTGCCACTGCCCGCGGTTCTTGAACCAGTTGACGTGACTGGGGCAGTAGGCGAACTCTCCGACGATGTCGGCGTTGCCGGAGGCGTAGCCGCAGTACGAGACGTACTCGTCGCACCAGGAGGCGTAGGCGAAGGAGGTGTCGTGGACGAGGGTGGCGTACCACTCGCCGAACTTGGTGTGGTTGTTCGCGCCTTCCTTGTAGCCCAGCCACTTCTCGGCTTCGGCCAGCAGGGCGTCAGGCGTGCTTGCCATCGGAGTGCTCTCCCGAGGGTGAGTGCTCCGAGTGGTGGTGCCGTGTTACTGCTTCATATGGTGTTCCGCAGGTGAATGTGTGTGTCCCAGCAGGCAGTTGGTCATATCCTGGCGGGCATGATCGATGAGGATGAAACGCCGGAGGACGTTGTCCGCGAAGCCTTCGCCCTGTCCTTGGACAAGGGACTGAACGCGTCGGACATTGCGCTCCTGCTCAACACGTGCTCGGTCCCACCGGTTCAGATCCGTGAGGGCCGCTACGTCTTCGTGGCCACCTGATCAGTAGCCCCGGACGGACCCCTGGCGTCCCTGCACGGACGAGCAGCCGTGAAGGGCGTTCCAGGTGCGGTCCATCGAGTCGAGGTCGTTGGAGGTGTCGCCGCCCCAGTTCGGATTGATCTGGCGAGAGCGGCCGTCGTCGAGGCCGTTGTCGAGGTCGCCGTTGAGGCTTCGCTGGTTGGGCAGGCCCATCAGATCAGCGCCTTTCCGCCGAGCTTGACGGCCTTACCGCCGAGCTTCGAGCTGCGGTCATTGAAGAGGCTCGCGAAGCGGTCCTCGGCTGAGGTGCCGGACATGTTGCCGCTGTCGCCGACGGTGAACTTCACGTTGTCGCCTCGGCCGGCACGGCGCCGGTCGAACATGCTCATGGGCTCACGGGCCACGCTGGTCTCCCTTGCTCATGCCGAGCACGTCGTAGATGGTCGGCTGCTGTGTGCTGGTCTTCGGGGCCGGCCGGGGCGGGGTCCAGCAGGCGGGTGCCTGACTGGCGAGGTAGGCGAGGACATCGCTGACCTGACGCTCGGGTTCGCTGGCCCACGGACTGGTGCGGTTGTAGACGCCGTCCTGGTTGAGCACGTCACTTCCAGGGGGATCGGAGGTTACGCAGGGCGGCCAGGCGGTCGGCGTCGGTCTGCTGCATGGCCCCGGTTCCGACGAGGCGAGTGTCAGCCGGCTGGGTACCGTGAGCCGTCCACTTCTTGCCGCGGGCCTGGTACTCCAGCGCTGTCATCGGGTTGAAGTCGGCCGGCCACAGGTAGTCCGTGGGGTCCATGCGCTCGCCCTTGTGGACGCCGACCGTGTAGTTCTTCTGCGCGGAGCGCATGGGCCGGCTGTTGAGCGACTGGTCGCCGAGGCGTTCGCTGCGGCTGTTGATGGTGCCGAGGTATCCGTCGGGGTACTCGGCGGTCGGCGTGCGCGGGGTGGCCATCATGCGTCTGGCGTCGAGGATGCTGCGGGCGCCGACCAGGTCGGTTCGTCCGCCGCCGCCGTAAGTGGGTGTTCCCGGCTGGGGGACGCCCATGGGCGCGACGTACTGTACGTTGCTCACTTCGCGTCCCCCGCTGGGCTAGTAGTTGAAGACCGGGTTGGTCTGGTGAGCGACGCCGGGACCGGAGGGGGCGGGGGCGTTTTCGCCTCGGGATTCGTTGTGTCCGCCGGTGAAGTGGGAGGCGAGGCCGCTGCCGGCTGCCTGGCCGGCGCCGTTGGCGACGCCTTCGGCTGCGGCCGTACCACCTGCGGCTGCGGCACCGCCTTCGGCTGCGGCAGCTCCACCAGCGGCGGCGCCGCCCTCGGCCGCAGCGGCACCAGCGGCTGCGGCTCCTGCCCCCTCAACGGCGGCTCCGCCCACGGCGGCTTCGAGCAGCGGTGCTGCAAGGAGGAACGCCATGCGTCACCGCCCGTCCGTGGTGAACTTCGACGGCAGAGTCTTGACGTTGCGGCCGGTGGCGGTCGAGGAGGCGGCGTTGGTGTAGTCGCGGTACACCTTGACGCCTCGGCCGCCGAGTGCGTTGCGGTTGAGGACGTTCGTGCGGTGGTTGGCGGTGGCCGGCTCGCCGGAGCCGCCCTTGGAGTTGCCGGACTTGCTGACGAGGGTGCCGGCCTCGGGCTTGCGGACGACGAAACTGGTCGCAGCGGAAGTCCCCATGGTCGGGAACTCTCCGCTGGAGAGGACGTTCTCTGACACTGTGCTCCTCGCGATATGCCGTGTGACGCAGTCCGGGCAGAGTGCGAGTGAGCTACGTGTGGTGGAACTGCCTCACCAGTTTATGGGCGATTCCGTATCGGGTGTTATGCGGCCTCGTCGAATACGACGAAGGAGAGGCCGGACACTTCGCCCTCGGGGACGGTCGCGGTGAAGAACGCCGGGCGCATGGCGAGGCGGTGTCCTCGGGAGCCGGCGTAGCCCTGGGCGATCGGGACGCTCTTGACGGCCTGGTTGATGGCCCCGGCGCCGATCGCGCGCAGCGTCACGTTCTTGCGGGCGTAGATGGCGTGAGCGACGGCGGCACCCAGGTCGGTGGCGCTGGTCGAACTCTTGACGAAAAACACGGCGTCGTCCGCGCCGGAATCCTTCTTGTTGTCCATATGCGGTTCTCCTTGATTTGATCTCCTTTCGCAGGCTAAGGGCATATTTCCGCATTGTGTTAATACGCGAAGAGCCCCGCCGGAATGGCAGGGCTCTTGCTCAGACGAGGTGAGTTTCGCCTTTGAAGCGTTTGAGGTCTTTCAGGCTCTCCGTCTCGGCCTTGGTGCCGGTGCCGGTGAACCAGGTGTTGGCGGCTCGGGCGAGGCTGTACGCGTCGGCCAGGTTGTCGTCGTCGTAGGTGACGCCCCACTTCTTGTAGACCGCCAGCAGCATCTCGGCCTTGGCCGCGGTGCCCTTGCCGGTGGTGTACTTCTTGAGCTTGGTAGGGGCGACGACGAGCGGGTAGCAGGCGGGCTTGTTCAGCTTGTCGAGGAGGGCGAGCTTCACCGCTCCCCCGAGTTCGCCAGCGAGTTCGCGGCCGAACTTCGAGCCGGGCGCGTAGCCCTCCATGGCGACGACGTCGATGCGGCCGAACATGGTCGTGATGTCGTCGATGTTGAGGCCGATCTGGAGCTGGACGGCGTCGAGGCGGTCGGACTGGGTGGTGTACCTGTCGGCTGCGAAGGCGTGGAGGTAGCTGTAGCGTCGCTGCGAGTCGCTGTCGTAGGCCACCATCGCGAGCCCGGAGTAGGACTGGTCGATGCCGAGGCAGACGGTCATGGCTCCACCCCGAAGATGTCGTGCATGAACAGGCCCACCATGTCGGGCAGGTCCTCCAACTCGTCCTCGTTGAAGAACCCGAAGTCGAAGTCGAGCCGGCCGAGGGTGTTCTCGGAGACGTCCTGGTTGAGCGGGCCGACACCGGGACGGGATATCCAGATGCTGTAGTGGTCCAGGCCGGCCACGGCTTCCAGCTCGTTCTTGTGCCGGACGTCGGTGTAGACGACGCGCGGGTGGCCCTCGGCCTTCTTGAGCGCGGCCTGTATCCAGGCGTCGTCACCGATGTGCTCGCGGACCGAGCCGCCGAGGCGCTGCATCAGCCGGCGGACCTCGGGGTACTCCCGCTTGGCGACGTCCCAGCCGACGTCCTTGAGGACCCAGGCGAGGTTGACCGCCCCGTACGGGGTGGGCACGAGCGGGTTCATGGTCTCCAGCACGTCGCGGACGGCGTCGGCGAACCGGATGGGGGTGTATCCGTACCGCTCGACGAGGACGTTGGCGACGGAGTCCTTGCCGGCGTACGCGTATCCGCCGAGGGCCAGAACTTCGGGCAGCGGGCTCATGCGGCGAGGTCTCCGGGGGTGGTCGGGGCGGGGATGCGCTTGGAGGGGAACTCGGTGTGCGTCCAGCACTTGGGGCACACGGCGACGACCACGTAGGCGTCGGGCTCAGCGGGCCGGTGGAAGAACGGCCGGGCCGTCTGGCTGTAGGTGACGGTGACCGGGACCCACCTGTGCTGGGACAGGTCGGTGCAGGCGCTCGGCAGCCGCAGGACGTTGCCGTAGTGCGCGACGCTCATGGCCTGGAGTTCGGTGGGGTCGCACAGCCGGTACTTCTCGTCGTAGAAGCGGGACAGCCCGATCCGGGTGGTGGTGCCGCGGCGGTCCTGTGCGGCGCCGAACCCGTAGGTGTCGATCTTCGCCTGGACCTCGTAGGTGTTCTGCATGACGGTGCAGAAGGCGAAGTTCGCCTTGACGTCGTCGATGCGAAGCTTGCGTCCGGCACGACGGGGATCGGTGTCGGCCCAGATCTGGCCGGTCTCAACTCGCTGAGTCATGGGTGGTTCCTCGAAGTCGCTGGACCTCGTCCAGCAGGGCACGGATGTCGGTGGGTGCGTGAGCAAAGGCGTGGGCGGTGAGCCAGTAGAAGCCGTGGACCTGGGCGATCCGGCGGCTGTCCTTGTCGACGACCCAGGCCATGGATCCCTCGTCGAGCCAGAACTCGTAGGGTCCGGGGACTGCCTTGGCCCACCGCTCTTCGATCGCCCCGAGATCGGGGCCGTCGGTCACTTGCAGGCGGGGTCGAGGATCGTCGACACGCTGCCGTAGTCGCTGTCCTGGTGGTACAGGGTGGTGACGCGGACCCCGGTGCCGGTCAGGCACTTCGTGGCGCCGTTGCCGAAGCCGTCGGGCATCGTGAAGACGGTGGCGGGGCCGTTGTCGGTGTTGGCGCGGGGCGCGTCGCGGAACGGCTCGGAGTACTTCTCGCTCATGCCGCAGGCGCTCAGGCAGGCGCCGAGCAGGGCGGCTATGCCGGCGATCAGAGCGGTCTTGCGTCGGGTCATGCTGCTTGCTCCAGGTGGTAGGGGTTGTTCGCGCGGGCTTCCTCGATCGCCGCCAGTGGCTTCTCGCGCCAACGCAGGGCGTAGCGGCGGCAGTTCGCGCAGGTCTTGTGGGTGCAGCCAGGAAGCGGGGGCCGGTGGCGAGCGTGAAAGCTCCAGGACATGGAGTCCGAGGAGGTGAGCAGGTGGCCTACTCGCCTGAGCCCCGTGATCTTGAAGCCGAAGCCGTGGACCCGGAATCCTCGATCGGTCGCGTCGGTGATGATGTCGACGGCTTCGTCCATGTGCTGGCGCCGGCAGACGGATCCGATACCGACGATCGGTTCGGCGGCCAGGTCGACGCCGGCCTTCTCGTACATGTCGGCGCAGCGCTGGTAGTCGATGCGCTCCCAGCCCTGTAGGACTGGGGCGAACGGCAGGTCAGGAGCTGCTGCCTTGAGTTCGAGGTAGTTGTTGACGGTGCGGTGCTGGTGCTCGGTGACGGTCAGGCCGGTCTTCTGGGTGATCCACGGTTCGCACATCCAGTCCTGGGGGCTTGCCCAGGCGAGGTTGGATATCTCGTCGCGGTAGCGGCGTACGGCCTCGACGTAGGTGGCCGGGCTGATGGTCCACCGGCCGTGCATGGAGATCTCGGTGAAGCCTCCGCTGTCCAGTGCCCAGGTGTTGATGGCTCTGGGGAAGGTCTTGCGGCCGATCAGTCGGCGGTGCGACACGAACAGGGGGACGTTGGCGTTGCCGAGCCAGGAGGGGATGTGCGTTCCGAGGAAGAACGTCACCTAGCGGCGCGACGCCGCAGCGCCACGACGAGGGAGCCGAGGAGGACTCCGTAGAGCTTGCCGATGATCTGCCCGCCGAGGAAGTCGAGCGAGCCGAAGGCGATGGAGAGGAAGAGCAGGGAGTCCAGCAGGATGCCGACGACTCCTCCGGCGAAGACTGCGCGGATCCAGTGGGGTGTGAGCCGGCTGAAGACGGCCATGTCGGCGGCTTCGGAGACGGCGAACGCCACTGCGCTGGCCAGGGCCACGGCCGGGTCGGCTGCCACGAAGGACAGGATGACGCCGAAGACCAGGGCGATGACGGCGGCCTTGCGTCCGAGTGCCCACTGGACCAGGTCTCGGAGTACGAGGGCGGGTCCGGCGAGGAACACAGCGGACGGCGCCTTGACGCCGAAGCCCACGGAGACGATTCCGTAGCGGTGCAGGGCGATGTTGGCGGCGGGGATGGTGGCCATGTAGGCGGCAGCCGCGAGGTAGCCGACGACTTGGTTGCGAGGTGTGGTGGTCACAGGCGCTCGCCCTCGGGACGAGGCGGCAGGGCCCACCAGACGAGCAGAGACATCGGCCAGATCAGAGCGGCGATGACGACGAACATGGCGGCGATGACGAAGTCGTGGGTGTCGCTGCGGTCGTAGTCGAGGTTCATGGCCTGGGCGATGGGCTTGCGGACGGCCACGGCCATGATGAAGGCGACGACCAGGTACAGCACCGGTACGTACGTGGTCATGCGACCAGCCCCTTGGGGAGGTCGTCGTTCTCCAGCAGGACCTTGTAGCACTGGTTGGCCACGGCGCTGTAGATGACGATCCCTTCGGCCTTGGCCCCCGCTTCTGCGACGGAGCCGAGGGTGCGCAGCAGGCGCAGGCAGTCTCGGATGGCCTCGTTGAGGAGGTGTCCGCGTACGCGGGCGAGTTCGGGGACGACGGTCAGTTCAGCCGGTGACTCGTCGGGCAGTCCCTGGCCGCGGGTGCCCCAGCGGGTGGTGTTGAACAGGGCCCAGCGGCGGCCGGTCATGCCGTATCCGTGTTGGATGCCGCGGCCGTACCACTCGCCGTGGTGGACGCCTTCGCCGAGGTTGGCCAGGGCGCTGGCGTTGTCGGCGACCCAGGCGGCGAAGTCGAAGTGGTCGAGGGCCTGAGTGCCGTCCATCTTCTGGCGGTTGGGGGCGATCCACCGCTTGTGGCTGCCGGCGCGCAGGACGTACAGCCCGTCCTCCTTGGAGACGACGCTGTAGCCGTGCCCGTTGAGGTAGCGGGCAGGGTCCTCGTCCTCGGTCAGGCGCTTGACGGCGACCTGCGAGTTGCTGCCGTTGATCATCTCCGTCAGGACGAACTCTCGGTTGAAGCGCGGGATCTTCGGCCACGGACGGAAGTCGGTGACGTTGGTCAAGTGGGTGCTCCGGGTTGGTCAGAGGTAGTCGTAGGCGGTGGCGTAGTCGTCGTCCCACTCGGGGGCCGCGCAGACTTCGCAGACGGTGTGACCGTCGACCTGGCCCGCGTATTCGTCGGCTGCGATCAGCCGGCCGCAGGCGCATCGGGTCGCGTGCGGGGCGGGGCTGAGGGTCACTTGCTCAGCCGGTCCAGGAGGCCGGAGTACATCTCGGAGACCTGGGCGAGGCGGGCCTGGGTCTCTCGCAGCTCGTTCTTGTGCCGGCCCGCTTCCTGGACCAGGACGCGGTTGCGGTTGCGGGCGTCGTCGCGGTCCTGCTCGGCCTGCGCGAGGTTCTTGTTCGCGGCGGCGAGATCGTCCTTCAGGACCTTCTCGGCCGTCTTGTCGAGCGCCTTGCCCAGGGCGTCGTAGAGGGTGTCGCACTCGGGGCGGGTGAGGCGGAGGACCGGCTCGGTGTTGACGTACGGCGGGGTGGTGAACTCGATCTGACCGCGGACGCCGTTGAAGCGGCCCTGGTTGATCGCGGCGCCGCTGCCGGGCTCGACCCTGGCGAAGTGCACGTTGTAGCGGCTGCTGGTGAGGTCCTTGATGACGCGGGCCTTGGTGGGAAGCATGTCGAGGATCGGGTCGAAGAGGCCGGGCAAGGGGTGCCTTTCGTAGGGCGTCGTCAGGGGGCGACGCGGCCGTGGGTGTTGAAGGCGGTGTGGGTGGCGGGCATGAGCTGGGCCCAGAAACGTTCCATCTGCTCCGCTGCCATCTCGATCTCCCGCTGCGGGAAGGACGGGAAGGTGGCCCGCTCGTCGGCGGTGCGCAGGCCGAGGAAGTGCATCAGCGAGCGTGCGTTGCAGGTGGCGTACATGGAGGAGAAGAGGCCGACGGGGAGGGTCGAGCGGGCGACCTCGCGGGCGATGCCGGCGTCGAGGAGGACCTGGTACGCCTCGTACGCTTCCTGGTACGCGTACTCCATGACCCGGCTGACGATCTCGTGCTGGGCGGCTGTGCCCTTGACGAACGTGTAGCGTCCGGGCTTTCCCTCCTGGACCAGCTTCCGGTCGAGGCTCGGGATGTAGAAGACGGGCTTGAGTTCGGTGTAGCGCCCGCTCTCCTCGTTATAGCTCCAGCCAGATCTGTGCCTCATCCACTCCCGGATGACGAAGATGGGGGCTTCGATCCGGAAGGTCATGGAGTTGTGCTCGAAGGGGCTGCCGTGCTTGTCCCGCATCAGGTAGTTGATGAGGCCGAGGTCCCTCTTGGCGAGGTCCCCGGTTTCACCGACGAGAGTCTTGGTGCCGGTGGAGACGCGGGCGGCGAAGAGGACGTCGGTGTCGGCGGCGTTGTGCTTGACCAGCTCGACGGTGATGTCGCTGCGGAAGGTTGGGGTGGTCACAGGTCTCTCAGGTGGCGAGGCAGCGGAACTGGTTGGTGAAGCCGGCGAGCTTGATCTGCGTGTACCTGCGCGTGCCCTTGCCGAAGTTGTACGAGATGCAGTTCGCGTAGCCGCCGAAGTTGGGCGTGATGGACTGGACGTAGACGACGCGTTCGCCCTTGCTGGTCTTGTCGAGCCAGAGCTGGCCGGAGTCAACGTGCTGCATGCTTCGGGCCCTTCTTGGGGTTCTCGACGATCTCGGCCGCGATGCTGAAGCCGAAGGCGGCGGCGGTGATGAGGGCGAACAGGAGCGGTGTCCAGCCGATGGCGCCGATGGTGACGAGCGCGAGGAGGGCTCCGGCGCCGGCAGCGCACCCGTTGGCGGTGACCGTCAGTGCCGCGGCTATCAGCCGGCGAGGGTTCAGGCGGACCATCGTGTTGCTCTGCTTTCTCGGTCGCTCCGGCCGATGCGCCGGGTCAGTTCGCGGGAGACGACGGCGGCCTTTCGGTCGGCGCCGCTGTAGATGGCTTCGGTGAGCTTTCGGACCGCGTAGGTCTGGCGGTACAGGGAGTCGGCTTCGAGGACGTCCTCGTCGGAGGCGGCTGCGGCCTTCTGCGCGGTCACCGACTTCTCGTGCTTGGCCTTGACTGCGGCCATGGCCTTGCAGCGTTCGAGGTGGGCTTCAGCGGCCTTCTCGTCGACCGCTGCTGCTGCTAGCTGTGTTCCGGCGTACTCGGCCCACCGCGTCAGTTCGACGAACAGCTCCATCAGCTTGTCGTCGATCAGCTCCGTCAGGTTGGCCGGCAGATCCGGCATGTCGTCCTCGGGCCGGCTGCGCAGCTTCAGACCCTTGCGTCCGAGCTTCTGCGTCGTCCTCGTCGAGAGGCTGTCGTCGTCCTCGTCGAGGGGCGTCCTCGCCATCGCTGCTCTCCTGGTAGGGCTTGCACTGCTTGCAGACATCGCCGTTGACGCAGTCGGGAGCGTCCTTCTGGGCAGCGATCCGCTCCTTGATGTCGAGGGCCACTTCGAGGAGTGGGTCGACGATGGCGGGGTTGTAGCGGACGACGAACTGCCGTACGTCCTGGTTGAATTTCGACTCGTAGACGTAGGTCATCCGGTCGACGTCGAGCCCGAGGTTCCTGGCCATCCAGAGGTAGATCTGTCCCTGGCGGATGTGGCTGGGGAAGGGCACCTTGATGGATGACCACATGGCCGGCAAGTCGACCATCTTGCTGCCGTCGGGGAGGGTGACCAGGTACTTCGCGAGGCGCTCGGGCTCCTCGAACCGCACCGTCCCCTCCCCCACGGTCTTGATCTCCAGCAGGCTGCGGGCCGGTGTGAGCATGCCGTCGCTGTGGCCGGCGATCAGGTGGGTGGCCTCGGCGGACAGCGGCACTTCGGCGTACTCAAGGGCGGTGCTCTGGCAGGACTGGCACTGCTTGGGGCTCTTTGCCCACCATTTCTCGTCGCAGTTGAGGCACGTGAACATGCCCTCCAGCCAGTCGATGTCCCAGGCCCGGTTCTGCCACTTGCGGTGCGACTCGTGTCCGGTGTCGAAGATGTTCAGCGACTGGAAGCCGAAGGACTGCTTGTGGTGGACGCCGGTCGTGATCCGCAGGAAGGTGGCCTTGGGGCACCAGTCGTCCTTGACCATCTCCGAGGGGTGGATGATGTCCTGCCGACGGGAGTTGTCGGCCTTGTTCTTCTCGACGATGTGAGTGCGGACTGTGCCGAGGAAGTTCTCTTCGCCGGCGCCCCGCTTCTCGGCGAGGAAATCGGAGAGGTTGGTGGGTATCGGGGCCCGGCGCTTTACGGCTCGGGGAGCCTTTCGCTTGAGGGCTGCCATGGCCACGTCTCCGGTTTCTTCTGGTTGCGGTACTTCTTGCGGAGCTTGGCTCGGTCGTTGGGGAGCATTCCGCCCCAGACGCCGTAGCGTTCGCAGTTCTTCATCGCCCAGTCCAGGCAGCGCTGGCGCATCGGGCAGATGGTTCCGTCGGTGTCCCCGTTGCAGATCGCGGCGGCTTCCCGGAGGTCGTCGAACCAGGGGTCGTTGTCGCGCGAAGGGGTCTGGTACTTACGGCACTTCGCCTCGTGTTCGGGGTCGTCGCCGCCGGTCCAGTCGGGGGCCGAGCATCGGGAGAACAGTGCCACTAGGTCTCCAGGATGGTGTCGAAGGTTTCCTGGGAGAGCACCATCCAATTCCTCCCTCCCATTTCGATGACGAAGACCATTTCTCTCCCGGAGAGCAGTGCGTGTCGTTCGGCGAGTTTGAGGTCGTCGAGCTTGAGCGTGTACTGGCGCTTCTCGGTGGTCTTGGCTTCGAAGGAGAACGTGTCATTGCGGACGTCGTTCTTGTGAATCCAGCCGTTTCCCGATCCGGGGCTGACCTTGCCGTCGTATTTCGAGGCGAGTCCCTTTTCCTGCCGCTGGGACCTTTTAAGGCCGCGGTTCGTCACCCGTGAGCCTCTTTCGGATCAGCTCCAGGAGCTGGTCGATCTCGTCGGATTTCCGGCGCAGGTATCGGCTGGCCCGCCAGGAGACGAAGGTGATGTAGCCGGCTTCCGCGAGGGCCAGGGCCGCAAGGGCTCCCGTCACGCTGCGACCTCCAACGCCTCGGGGTTCGTGACGGCGCGCAGGACGGCTTCGGCGACTTCGTCCTGGAGATCGAGTTCGCCTCGCAGGGAGTCGATGATCGCGTCCTTCAGGTCCCAGGTGCGCTCACCGAAGTCGAAGTACCGACCGCGGCGCGTGATGACGTCGAAGTAGACGCCCCAGGTCATGAGGTCGCGTACGACGTCCCAGGAGCCGGCGGTGATGCCGCGGGAGGGCGAGTCGTCCCAGTAGAAGTGCGTCTCGGCGGTCTTCTGCGGGCCGGCGGACTTGTGCTTAACCGTCTTGAACTTCATGGCCTGGCCGACGCGGCTCTTGCCCTTGCCGGGGATAGGCTCGTCGAGGAACTCCGCGCGGGAGACTTCCAGGCGGGTCCAGTAGGCGAAGTTCTTGCCGAGGCCGCCGGGCGTGGTCTTGGGGGTGCCCTGCGGGCTGAAGCCCCCGACCTTCTCGCGCCACTGGTTGATGACGATGCCCATGACCGCGCGCTCGTCGGTGAGGTGGCTGCGCTTCGTTGCTTTGCCGGCCTTGCGGTAGAACTTGTTGGTGATCCGCGCGCCGGGCGACACGGACAGTTCGTCCATGGCCTTGGCGTCCTCCTCCGAGGCGACGAGCGCCGGGTAGGAGTCGAGGACGATGGCGTCGACCGCGCGGGAGGCGGCGAACTCCAGCATGACCTCGTACGCCTCTTCCATGGCCCGGATCTCCGCGACCACGACCTGGTCGGTGTCGACGCCGAGCTGCTGCGCCCACTCCTTGTCGTAGTCCTCGGCCGCGATCCACAGGGTGGAGAACTCAGGGTTCTTGGCCTGCTGGTGGGCGATGGTCTTGTGGACGACGGTGGTCTTGCCGCTGGACTCGAAGCCGATGATCTCGGTCCACTTGTTCGCGGGGAACCCGCCTCCGAGAATGATGTCGAGAGGCAGACAGCCCGTGGCGAACGGCGAGACCTGCCTCATCTGAGAGGCCATGATCATGGTCTCGGGCCCGTACTTCTTGTTGAGCTGGGCCATGAGTGCGAGTGCCTCGGGCGACGGCGCCACACGAACCCCCCTTCTTGTTCCACAAGTTGAGCCAACTTGTTGTTCAAGTAGGAGATTAGGTGTCGATGCAGGTCAGAGACAGAGAGTCGAGTTGCTCGTGAGCGTCACGGCTTGATCACGGAATCCAGACACAAGAAAGCCCCCGGCCACCAGGGGGGTGATGACCGGGGGCTCGATCCCGGCCGCCGACAGGTGAGACGGCAGCCGGAGGACTGCGGACTACAGAACAGTCGCGACCTCGGAGGCGAGCTTGTAGGTGACGATGCCGGTAGTCAGGTGCACCATGCATTTGACGAGGCCGTCCTCGACCATCCGTGCGAGAGTCTCACTGGTGAGGACGTCGTCCAGGACCTCTGCGACGGACGCCGGGACCCGCAGGCCCAGCCCACCTTCAATCTCCACCGTGATTGCTCCATACCCCGTCGGCCGCCGCAGGTCGCACCTCTGGCAGTAGAGGGACCGGCCGGCGTACACCCCGGCGGTCAGCGTCCGTCACCCGAGGATGCGGGGCAAGTCGCACCGTTGTCAACTAAACTTTCCAATAGACAATCGCAGGGCGCATACAGGTAGGTTGCGATGATCCAGACACTGGCCAAGGGGTACGACGGCGGACACGACCGGCCGCCGGCGAACAGGGGGACCATCTCGTGAGCGACAACAGATCCTTGGCCTTCAAGCTGAGCTTTCTCATGCTCCGCAGCATGGGGCCAGACGGGGTTCCGTGGACCGTTCGGACACTCTCTGACGCCACCAAGCTGGACGGCAGGGGCATGTCACACACCACGGTCGGCAAGATCGCGGACGGCACCAACGACAACCCCCGCATACAGACGGTTGAGGATCTCGCCGCGGCGCTGGGCGTTTCGCCCGGTTTCTTCTTTCCCTTGTACGATGTAACAGATTTGCCTGCGGTTCGAATGTTCGGGAGCCCCCACATCCGCGAATTGCTGACCCTCATGGCCCGTCTGCCTGAAAAGGATCTGGCGGACATCGAGGCGCTCGTCCGGGAACGGGCCGAGGCGGCAGGCGTCCAGGAGGATCCACCCCTCCCCCCACCTGCTCAACAACGCAAGCGTCCCGGACGTCGCCGGATGTCCGAAGCCGCACGGCGCGCTGCGGAGACCATGGAGCCTTAGTTTTGAAGTCCGCGTTCTACACAGGAGCACTCGCCCTCGGATTCCTCGCAACGTTCGATCTCTTCCGTCGTGCCCGGAATCGGTCCGGCAGCCAGTCCGTCGGGGCTGCGCTCGCCGGCACAGCCATGGCCTTCGGGTGCATCGCCATGACCTTCGCCGACCCGATGGTCGTCAAGCCGTTTGCCGACGCCACGGAGGTCGGGCTGGCCACCGCCATCTCCGGCGTAGCCGTCGTCAGCCTGCTGGTCTGCGTCCTGGCCCTGCTGGCGTGGTGGATCCTGGAGCACACCTGCTACCACCGGGTGCTGCTGCTGATCAGCTCCGTCGCTGTTGCGACCGTGACCGCGATGGCCATTCTCTTCGCCCAGAACAACCTGGCCAGCAAGTACACCGGCACCAGCCTGCGTCTTCTGGCCGCCGACACAGCCTCCGGCGGACCGCTGTGCGACAGACCGATCGCCTACGCCTGCATCTACTTCACCTTCGTGGCCCTCGCCTCAAGCGCCGTCACGCTGGGCTTCAGCTACCTGGCAATCGGTGCCAGTGACCTCGGCCTGCGCGTGCGCATCGGCTTCTGGGCATCCGCCGTCGCCGGCCTCTGCGGGGTCCTCTACGCGGGCCTCAGCCTGACCGCCGTCATATCCGGGGCACGCCACCACCTGGTCCTGCCGTTCCACGGGACTGAGACTGCGACCATGTTCGCCCTGTGCGGCGCCTTGATCTTCGGCGCGGGCGTGATCATCCCCTACTTCCCCCTGCGCGAGGAGCGCACGTCCTGATCAAGAAGCGCGAAGGGGCCACACCGTGCGGGTGTGGCCCCTCGTCGTGGCGCGGTCAGGCGACCAGGTCGACGACCTCACACGCGCCGGCCGTGCACGCCAGTTCCTGGCTGCCGACCGTGGAGTCTTCGATCTCCCAGAACGGCAGGTCCTCCCAGTGGATCTCCGCAGGCATCCGGGCCAGCAGCTCCTCGTACGCCTCGCGCGAGCACTCCTCGTACGGCGCCTGCTGATAGCTGTGGTCGGAGTGCGGCAGGAAGCTCACGCCGCTGATCTCGTCGAGGTGCTCCCACACCCAGTCCCCGACCTCGTCCCATTCCTCGTTACGTACCGAGATCGTGACCGAGGGCTTGTGGTCGCACCAGTGGCGCTGGACATCGAGCCAGGTCTTCAGGTGGTCGACCGCGGTGGTCTGGTCGCGGGTGATCGCACCGAGCGGTGCCTTGATCGGGAAGCTGAAGACGTTGTTCGAGGGAGACATCACGTCGTCTTCGCACGGCACGCCGTAGCTCTGCATGAGCTGGCTGAGCGGGTCCTTCTTGTCGGCCCGGACCCGGCGGACGTAGTACTCGCTGTGCCAGGTGTGCAGGCCCGAGGAGACCCCGACGAGCTGACTGACCGTGCCGGACGGCTTGACGCACGTGATGGCGTGCGAGTGCTCGATGCCCAGTTCGTCGGCGAAGACGGCGTTGACCGACGCCGCCAGTTCACGCAGGGCGTCCAGCAGGGCGTTGCGCTTCTCAGCTGGCTGGGTGACCAGCAGGTCGGAGCCGAAGAATCCGGTCAGGCTCACGCCGAGCAGGCGCTCTTCCTCGGCGTTCTGGCTCCACTCCTCGCGCAGGAAGGGGTAGTCCGTGAGCGTGCTCTGCCAGGTCCCCAGGATCGTCGCCAGTTCGACCTTGCGGGCGAGCGTGTCCTCGGTGTCGTCCTCGCGGACCACGATCTCGGACAAGTTGCAGAAGCTGAACGGGCGCAGAATGATCTCCGAGCACGGGTTCGTCCCGTACACGACATCTGCATCGCGTCGCCCGTATTTGGCGGCCTGGCGCTGGGCGGCGCCGCGGTGGAAAATTCCGCGCTCGCCGGAGCCGCTGGCCACGAGGGTGGCCCACTCGGCGTCGAAGTCTTCGCGGCTCATGTCGTCGCTGTAGACGGCGCTGTTGTTGGCCAGGGCCCGGTAGGGGTGGTCCTCCCACCACGCCCCGGACTTCGCCTGCGCCATCTCCTGGTCACTCAGGTCGGACAGGGAGATCATGGCGCTGCGGCGGACGCCGCCCACCACGATCACGGAGGCGATCTTGCAGGCCAGGTCGTGCGCCTCGATCGGGCGCAGTCGGCGGCCGGCCGCACCGTGCAGCAGCTTGATCGTGAAGTCGAAGAGGTCCTGGAGAGGTTCGGGGCCGGAGGCACGGCCACCGAAGGTGCGCAGGCGGGCGCCGGCCGGCCGCACCTCGGAAATGTCGATGCTGGGGATGATGCCGTCCAGCCACACCAGACGCAGAAGCTCGTCGAACGCCTCCGCCCACCCCAGCTTGCTGTCGCCGACGGTGATCACCATCTCCGGCACCATGCGCAGGAGGTCAGGGACTACCGGGAGCTGCTCGACGTACTGCTTCTCGACGCTGTAGCCGACGCCGGTCCCGTTCATCAAGATGAAAAGCAGTTCGCTGAAGGCCCGAATGTCGAGCAATGGCAAGTAGGAGCAGTTGAAGCCGGCGATGTTGGACAGTTCCAGCGCCTCGCCGGCCGTCATGACTGCGCGCATGCTCGGCATGATCTGGTGGGTGAGGACGGCGTCCCGCATCTCGTAGAGCAGGTCCTTGTCCGGCACGTGGTCGTATTCGTCGGCCAGATGCTGGGTTATGAACGTGAAGTAGCGGTCTACGGTTTCCGTCCAGGTCTCCCGACGCTGTTCGGTCTCCAGGTAGCGGGCGTATCGAGACAGGGCGATGTAGTTCCGGTACGGGTCCTGGAGGGTTCCGTCCGGATTGAGGATGGTGCTCAATTACTCTCCGGTTATCCGAGGCGGCCGACGACTGTCATCGAGAATCCGCCTTGTTTGTTCGCCACCGTCTGTCGCGCAGGGGTTGCCTTGCCCTCGGACTTGATGTTGAGCCCGGAGGTGCTGTGGAGCTTGGGGTAGCCGCATTCATAGCAGCGCTTGCCGGCCCGAGGTTCTGTGGGGATGGCGAAGTAGTTGCTGCCTCCGCACTCAGGGCACATCTCGGAGTCCCTGGCGTGGGCGGCCTGTCGAGGCGCTGGAGGCTGCTGCTCGTACTGGGGCTGGTACTGGGGCGCCTGCGGCTGGTACATCGGTGCCGGCGGCTGGTAGGCGGGCGCGGGGGCGCCGAGGTGCCTGTTCCAGAAGTTGCTCACTACACCACTCCGTTTTGAATGAGGCCCTTGTCCTGGAGGTTGGAAAGCACCGCGATGACAGAGGCAGTGAGAATTGCCTGATAGTCCGTGCGGAACGCCAAATACTCAGCCGGGTCGTCATCCAAATCAGAGGTGTCCAGGATACCCCCGAAAAGGATGTCGGTGATGAGTGCTCCGTACACCGCGATGAGCGGGAGAAGCGGCTCAACTGCCGCCAGTCTCTCGGCCGATTCGAGTTGCTCCATTTCGAGCACCTCTTCGCTGCGTCCGACCTGTCCGCTCTTGACGAGCAGTTCGTTCTCTGCTCGGCCGGCGTTTAGGTCCTGCGCCAACTCGGCCTTGAGGACCTCGAAGGGAATCGTTCTCATTGCTTAATCCTTGGCTTCGGACCAGCGGTCGCAGACGACCACGTCGGCGGTGAGTGGGACGTTGATGAGGTGCTGGATTCCCTCGCCGATCATGGCTTCCTGGAGGATCTTGGAGCCGACGTCGACCAGGTCGTCCGGGCAGATGACGACGAGTTCGTCGTGCACGGTGAGGGAGAGCTTGATGTCGTCGTGGCCGCTTTCCTTGATGGCCTTGTACAGCCGGACCATGGCGAGCTTGATCAGGTCGGCCGAGGATCCCTGGATGAGGCTGTTGACCGCCCGGCGCTCGCCCTTGGCGCGCAGCCAGCCCTGGCTGGAGACGATCTCCGGCAGCCGGCGCTTGCGTCCGAGGAGCGTGGTGAGGTCACGCGTCTTGCGCTTGCGGACGGTTTCGATGACCGAGCGGCGGAAGGCGTAGATCTCGGGGAACTGCTCCTCGTGGATGGCCATGATGCGCTCTGCCTCGCGCACCGTGATGCCGGCCATGGCTGCCACGGTCTCCGGGCCGGCCATGTACACGATGGCGAAGTTCAGGCCCTTGGCGACCTGGCGCATGGCCTTGGTGACTTCGTCCCAGGCGACACCGAAGACGAGGGCCGCGGTGGCTGTGTGGGCGTCCACGCCGGCCAGGAAGCCCTCGTACAAGGCGCCGCGGCCGAGGTAGTGCGCGAGGACCCGCAGCTCGATCTGTCCCCAGTCGGCGACCAGGAGCTTGTAGCCCTTGGGGGCGACGAACAGGCTGCGGACCTTGGTGCCCAACTCCGTGCCGGGTCTGGGCACGTTCTGAAGGTTCGGGGCCGAGCAGGAGAATCGGCCGGTGCGGGCGCCGTACTGCTTGAAGATGGGGTGGATGCGGCCGTTGAAGATGCGCTTGGGCTGACTGGCCTTGCCGAGGTAGCCGTAGACGTACGTCGACAGCAGCTTGTCGACCTCGGCGTACTCCAGGAGGATCCGGCAGA
The DNA here is from genome assembly GCF_042669125.1 of Streptomyces sp. NPDC057253. Classification (NCBI taxonomy): domain Bacteria; kingdom Bacillati; phylum Actinomycetota; class Actinomycetes; order Kitasatosporales; family Streptomycetaceae; genus Streptomyces; species Streptomyces sp. NPDC057253. Next base: position 26,910 of record NZ_JBHUXV010000010.1, read on the forward strand.
CCTCGTTCTCCGGGTACGCCTCCAGCGTTTCGGCGTCCGTGGACCAGTCGCGGAACCCGATCTTCTCGCGGTTGCGCTTCTTGGCCTTGCCGCCGTCGGTGAGTTTGATGGGCTTGAGGCCCTGGCCGCCCTTGGTCTTGGGCAGAAAGAGGATGTCCTGGCGCTGCTGGGGGGAGCCGACGTTGAAGACCTTCCCGGCGGCCCGGAAGAGCCTGGTCTTGATTTCCTCCAGCTTGATGACGAGTTCGTGCTCCAGCTCCAGCAGCCGGTCCTCGTCGACACAGGCGCCCGTGGGGTGCATGTCGAGCAGGACCTCGGTGACGGCGAGTTCGAGCGACATGATGCGGGAAAGGTCCTGTTCGACCAGGTCGCCGCACATCGCGCGCCACAGCAGCCAGGTGTACTTGGCGTCGAGGTAGGCGTAGCGGGCGACCGTGGTGAAGGCGTGCTTCTCGACTTCCTTGCCGACGTTCTCGGTGTCGTACTTGTGCTTGTAGCGCTTCTCGACGAGGTTCTTGAGGCCGTTGAGGCGGTTCTCGTCGAGAAGCCAGGAGCCGACGAGGGTGCAGCCGTAGGGCTTGGGCGGGATCCTGCCCTGGTAGTACTTCGCGAGGCTGCCGAGGTCGAAGGTCGCGGAGTGGGCGACCTTTCGCCGGCTGGAGAAGATCAGGGGTTCGAGGGCCTTGAAGACCTGCGAGGGTCGGAGCTGCTTGGGCGGGGCGCTCCACACCGCGGGGACGGTCTCCCGCTCTCCCGTCTGCTTGTTCTTGCGCCAGGTCGCCTTGGATATCAGGCGGTCGCCGTTGGGGTGACCCATCGGGATGACGACCGCGCGGCCGTGCGTGGCGAGCGCTATCCACAGGATCTCGTTGGCGACCGGGACGCCTCGGTGTTCGCCGACGGTCTCGATGTCGATGACGAACTCGTCGAACTGCTCGAAGTGCGCGACGACATCTTCGAGGTCGGCCATCGTGAGGATGACGTCGCGCACTCTCGTGTTCCTTCCGTGTCAGGCTGCGAGTTGGAGTCGTTCGGTGAGCAGAAGCTCGATGAGGATCAGGCGGTAGGCGGCGTATGCCTGGTGGGGAACGACGCCGTTGCCGACCTTGTGGAGTTGTTGGGAGCGGCTGAGGCCGGGGATGGTGGTGACTCGGCCGGGGATGCCCATGAGCCACTCGGCGAAGACCGCGGTCAGGCGGCGTCCGCCTCGGGGCCCAATCTCGGTCGGGTACGGCGCCGGGACTCCGATGACGGACTCCCATCGGTGGATTGCCGGCGCGTACTCTCCCCACCATTCGGAAGGTGAGTGACGAGGGTGCGCAGGTTCATCGCCCCAGTCGAGCCGGGGGCGTGTCCCGCTCCGCCCATGCCGTCGGACGCGGTCGGTGTCGGCAGCAGATGCACTACGGCCGCCGGCAAGTGCGTATAGCGTCCGCTGCTGTCCCGCTGGTTGGGCGCTCCCTTCGGGCCGTCGCTGGCCCTCGGAGTCGGCAGCATCGCCATCGGAAGGGGCTCCGCCGGCAAGAGCAAGGCGACCTCGCTCAGCGGGCGGCTCATCTTCCCGTGCCGGCTCCCGGTGCCGGCTTTCCAGTCCCGCGCCAGGGGCGTCGGCAGAAGGGAAGGCGACGCAGAACCATCGGTCGCGATGGTGGGCTGCTCCAACTTCGGAAGCTCGAAAGCACATCCATCGCGCGTCGTACCCGATCGCGGCCAGGTCCCCGAGTACTCGGTCGAGTCCTCGTCGAGCGATGGCTGAGACGTTCTCCAGGAAGACGAGGCGGGGTCGAAGTACGCGAATGGCTTCGGCGACGTTTCGCCAGACGCCCGACTTCTCGCCATCGATTCCCTTCCTGTGCCCTGCGTTGGAGATGTCCTGGCACGGGAAGCCCGCGCAGACGATGTCGACCTGGCCGACGAGTTCGGTCCAGTCGATGGAGGTGATGTCCCCGAGGTTGGGGAGGTCTGGGTGGTGGTGCGCGAGGATTTGGGCGGCGTAGCGGTCGATCTCTGCCACGTAGGCGACGCGCTCGCCGGTGAGTTCCTCAACTGCGATTTCTAGGCCGCCGAATCCCGCGCACAGGCCGAGGATCGGCATGCGTGTCCTTCAGGAGCGGGGTGGCCGCTCCCCACCCGGAGGAGAGGGGTACAGGTGGGGAGCGGCCGGTCTGGTGGTCTAGTCGTCCTCGTCGTCTTCGTCCACGCCGTTGAGGACCTTCTGCACGGCGGCCTCCAGCTCAGCGCGGGTGCAGTGGCGCTCCCAGGCATCCGAGTAGAGGTCCTTGTCCAGGCGCTCGTAGTCGGCGTCGGTCAGCTCGTCGGCGTCCCAGTCCGAGTCGACGTCACGGGCCTTGACCGCCTCGACGTGGTACTCGGTCTTGGTGCCCTTGCCGGTCTTGTGGACCGCGACGTAGAGCTGGGGCGAGGTGAGGTCGCCGACGTGGTCCCTGCCGACCTTCTTGGGGTCCTTGGCGATGGCCTGGAGGGTGCGAGCGGCGCGGATGCCGACCTCCCAGACCTTGTGGACCCACTTCTTGTCGTCCTCGTCCCACAGCGCCACGTTGAAGGTGGCGACCTTGCGGCCGTAGTGGTCGAGGTCGTCGCAGAGCGGGCAGTCCTCCTTCGGCGCGAGCCCACGGAAGGACCGCTTGCCGGAGGTGATCTCCCGGACGTAGTGGTACTCGTAGGAGTCGAAGGGCTCGGGCTGGAGGAGCCGGATGAGCTGGGGATCCTTGGTGATCTCCAGTCGCATCTCGTTCCTGGCCTCGAAGTCCTGGCCGCCGCTGCCGGCGACCTCGTCGAAGGCGCCCCAGCCGGCGGAGGCTCCTTGCTTCCGGGCCGAGTTGGTGCGCTCCCGGCCCTTGCGAGGGGTTTCGTCGTCCTCGTCGAACACGTCGCGGTCCTGAGCCTTTCGACCGCGGCGGGTGCTGGGGGCGTCGTCCTCGTCGATCGAGCCTCGCCGGCTGCGGCCGGCACGTCGGGCGGCGGGTGCTGCGTCTTCCTCGAAGATGTCGTCGAGATTGCCTCGGGCCATAGATCAGTCCTCGTTGTCGGTGGCGGGGTGGACGTGCGCGAAGCTGTTCTCTTCGGTGGTGAGTTCGGCCGCCATCTGCCGCTCGCGCGCGAGCAGTTCGTCGATCGCGTCGTCCAGGACGCGCGGATCGGTGGACTTGACCCGGGCGGTCACCTCGATGTGCTCGTAGGAGCCGAGGTTGTAGCGCTCGGTGACCGTCTTCTCGTACTCCAGGACCGGCTTCACGCCGCCGCCTCCTTGCTCTTGAGCGCCTCGAACGCTTCCTTCACCCGCTCGGTGAAGTTGGTGTCCGTGATGCGGATGCCTCTTGGATCGCCGTCGAACAGGCCCTCCTGCGCCGCGATTTGGACGATTGCCTCGATCTGCTCGCGGGTGTACAGGCGGCGGTCGCCGTTGGCGGTCTTGCCCTTGATGAGGTAGGTGGCCTTGGGGATGACCCCGCTGTTCTCCCACTTGCGCAGGGTCACGGCGTCTCGTCGCAGCGCCTTGGCCAGGTGTCCGATGCCGAAGAACTCCCTGTAGCCGCCCTTGTAGGGGCGGACCTGCGGTTTGGCGTCCCATCCGTCGGTGTCGTCGTGGCGGGCGTGCTCTGCGGACCGGGGGTCGATCTGCGTGCGCACCGGCCGGCGCGAGATGCGTCGGGTGGAGCCGGGGTAGAACTGTGTCGCGGGCGTCTCGCCGGCGATGCTGGCGAACTCGCTGTCCCAGTCCCTCATGCAGCCACCCGCACGAACCGGAAGCCTTCCTTCTCCGGGAAGATCCGCTCCAGGTCCTCTTCCGAGAGGAGTCCTTCCTGGTAGAGGACGTATGCCTCCTGGGGGTCGAACTGCCGGACCAGGGGGAAGAGCCGGTCGTAGATGACGGCGTCGTCGCCCTTCTCGGCGGCCTGGGTGTCGAGGTCGCGGGCGATGGTCTCAGCCTCGTCCTCGTCGAGCCCCTCGCTGGTGTAGCGCTCCAGCTTCAGGCCCTTGTACTGCTTGTCGCCGACGCGGAGAGGGCGCGGCAACTCGATGATGTAGCTGCCCTTCTCGTCCTTCACACCGATTGCGCGCAGGTCGTCGGACATGTCGTCGCGCAGCTTGTTCAGCAGGGTCGTCTGGGTGTCGACGCGGCCCTTGATCAGGAACCACTGAGCAGCCTTGCGTTCGAATGCGGATTCCGGCGTGTTCGCGGTCAGTACCGACCCTGCCGGGGCGTCAGAGAAATCCACGCCGTGCTCCTCAAGTACGAGTAGGGAACAGTCGTCGCCAGGGCGGCTGACTGCGCGGTAACGCGGACCGCCGCAGATCGGGGGCTCGCCCTGGCGACTGATCACAGACTAACACCCTTGTTGCTCAAGTTGAAGAACAAGTTGAGCAACAAGCCAGGAGGCAGCACTGAGCCCCGGCGGCTCATGCGTCCACCGGGGCTCTGCGGCGAGGATCAGGCGGTCAGCGCCTTCTCCATCTCACCGATCCGCTCGTCCACGCTGCCCTTGTCGGTCTTGGCAGCCTTCCACTCCGCCTCGATCACCGGGAACTCGTCACGCATGATCTGCCGGCAGCGGACGACGGTCGGAGCCTTGTCCTGCCCCATCTCGGCGACCAGGGCCTTGTGCCACGCGGCTGCGGGGTGGTCGTCGTACGTCTTGCCGGAGGCCAGCCACTGCTTGATGAACTCGCGCGCCGTGGGCCGCAGCTTGGACTCCCTCCGGCCACCCTTCTTGCCCGCCCCCTGCTCAACGTCCTTCGCCATGAACTCCGCGAGCAGCTCCTCGACGGTGCGCTCCAGGTCATCCACGCGGCCGTCCTCAACGACCTGCTGCGGCGCAGTCTGGGAGTCGGCGTACTCGGTGCGGGCGAAGTGGACCTGGCGCATGAGCCAGGGCCCGATCTCGCCCCAGATCAGCAGGAGGGTGGGCATCACGGCGTCGAAGAGGCCCTCGCCGTAGGCGTGGCGCATGAAGGCGTCGGCGCAGTTGAGGCCGTAGGTCATGACGCCCATGAGGCCGAGCCAGATCCGCGGTCGGCGGAGTTCGGCATCGCTCCAGCCACGCAGTCCGAGGTACTGCTGGCCGACCATGAGCCCGAGATAGGAGAGGCTGACGGCCGGGGCGACGAGGGCCTGGACGTGCTCGGGGACGCCGAGCCGGGCCGCGAGCGCCCAGACGTTGCCGAAGTCGAAGAGGAACGCCAGGAGGATGGCGGCGACGGTCATCGTCATGACGAAGTAGACGGTGAAGCGCTCGCCGGGGACGCGGTCCTGCTTGGTGGCCCCCGGCTTCGGCCGGTGCCGGATAGGGTTCTTCATGGGAGTCACAGGCTCCTATCTCCGACGGCTCTGGGTGCGCGCCCAGAGCCGTCTTTTCGTGTGTGGGTACGTGGCGTCTGGAGCTGAAAGCATTTCAGACCTTCCAGACCTTACAGAACTGCCAGGCCGGTACGCTACCGACATGGGGAAGATCGAGACCGTTGGCGTGCAGCAGGCGCGCGACAAGCTGCGGGACCACATCGACGCTGCGGTGCAGGATGACCAGATCACGGTCATCACCAGGCACGGCAAAGAGGTCGCTGCCCTGGTACCGGCCGAGTGGTACCAACGGGCTCGGGCTGCTCTGGAAGCTCAGGCAGCCGGCGAGAGCTGACGAAGCGAGCGCTCCAGGTTCTCCCGGAGCGTCTCCACGTCGTTGACGACCATTCCGTCGGCATCGGCGCCGCGGCCGTCGAGGATGGCCGAGGTGGTGCGGTTCTTGAACTGCCGACGCTGGTTGCGCCGCTCCTCCACTGTGCCGGCCGCCATGAAGTCGATCACCTGGACGGTGTCGTGCTGGCTGGAGGCGCGCACGTGCCGGGTGTCCTGCTGGTCCTGGGCGCCGGCTGAGTCGCGCTGGTCGTAGTTGATGAGCACGCGGGCCTCCGGAAGGTCGAGCCCGTAGCCGCCAGCACCGGAAGCCAGGAAGAGACGCACATCCTTCTCGTAGGAGAAGAGCGCCTTGGCTTCTGCCTTCTTGAGCGCGTTGTGGTCTCCGGTGAACATCACCGAGCGGTACTGCGGCATGGCCTCGCCGATGAGCTTGAGCATGCCCTTGAAAAACGAGAAGACCACGATCTTCAGGTCCGAGTCCCGCATCAGTTCCTTGCGCAGCAGACGGGTCAGTTCCTCCAGCTTGGGCGAGTGGTCCAGCCCGTCGAGGACCCCGGACTCCGCGAGGGTCAGGCAGTACTTGCTGCCACCCTTGCCGGCCAGGTAGCGCTCCGCCGAGTCCCTGATGAGTCTGGGGTGGTTGACCAACATGTGAAGGGCCAGGAGCCGGCCCATCACGCGGCCCTGGGCGGTGTCCTCGGTGGGCTTGGCCTTGCCCGAGTAGAGCGCGGCCAGGTCGATGCTGCCGGAGCCATGGCCGGCCGCCTTGGACACCTCGAACAGGGTGTCCTTGGCGATGCGGCGGTAGACCTTCGCGGTGGCCGGGTCGAGGTCGACGAGGACGCTGCTGCGCTCGACCTTCGGCATGTACTTCGCCACCTCGGGATCCTCGCGGGTCTTGCGGACCATCGCGACGGAGACCTTCTGGTGGAGAAGGGGAAGGTTCTTGTACGCCACGGGGAAGCCTGTCCTGCCCTTCCCCTTGCTGCGGACGATGAAGGCGGGGTCGAAGTACTCCCAGGGCCCCAGTACTTCCGGGTCGACCCACTGGAAGACCGAGAACAGTTCTTCCGGGTTGCCGTTGTCCATGACCGTTCCGGTCAGGCCGATGCGGTGGTCGGCCTTGATGCGCTTGATCTTCCGGGTCCGCTCGGCGTTGAACGTCTTGATCAGGGAAGCCTCGTCGGCGACGACGATGCCCGGCTTGATCTTCCGTACGTCGGTCCAGTCGTGGACGAGGTTCTCGTAGGCGGTGACGACGTAGTCCGGCTGGTGCTGCTGGATGTAGTCGAACTGCTTCCTCTTCTGCTGCGGGGTCCCGTCGATGACCGTGCAGTGGTGGTCGGCCGGCACGACGATGTGGGCCTTGCCCACCTTGCGGTGCTTGGTGTCGACGTCGGTGAACTGGGCGATGCGCTCGGCCCACTGCCACTTCAGGGCGGCTGGCACGACGACCATGCAGGTGATGTGCCTGTCGTTGTCCATGAGCATCTCGGCGGCGGCGATGGCCATCACGGTCTTGCCGGTGCCCATGCCGTAGGCGGCGAGCATGGAGCCGCGGTCGACGATGCGGTCGACGTCGTCGGCCTGGTAGGGGTGCAGGAGTCCCACGAACATCAGCGCCTCCCGAAGGCGGACAGGCGACGCATCATCGGGTGGTAGGCACCCTCGTAGGCGGCCCGGTTCTGCTCGGGCGTCATCTCGCCGGGGTCCTTCACGGTCAGGTCGCCGTAGTCGAAGTAGCGGACGATCAGGCCGGTGCCGTGGAAGTGGTCGAAAACCTTGCGCCGCTCGCGCTTGCCGTCGTGGTCGTTGTCGTGGGCGGCGACCAGCCGGCTGAGGCGCCCGCCGAGGATGTGGAACTGCTTGGGCGTGAGGATGGCGCCGTAGCTCGCGAGCCCGCCCGCGATGCCGGCCGTCCACAGGACCGCAGTGTCGATGGGCGACTCAACGAGCACGCCTTCCTCACCGTCGAGGGCCTGGAGGCCGAAGAGCGAGTCGCCCTTCTGCATGCCTTCCGGGTAGTTGAGGAAGTGTCCCTTCCCCTTCTCCTGCCAGCCCAGAAGTTTCCCGCGCTCGTCCCGGACGGGGAAGATCCAGTACTTCCGCTTCGGGTCCCAGAGGATCTCGAAGCGCAGTGCGGCCTCGGCGGTGATGCCCTTGGAGGCGAGGGCCTTGGCCGGCGGCTCGGTGAACAGCGCCAGGTGCGACTCGGTGACCTCTTCTGTCTCTCTCTTCTTGGCGAAGGTCTCGCCGGCGAGGAGGCGCACCGCGCGGTCGATGACGCCCTGGTCGCTCACCCACTGGACGGCGTCGTCCTCGCCCTGACCGCGGATCTCCTCAGCGAGCCGGACGAAGGGGCCCCGGAAGTCGCAGGAGAAGCAGAGGAAGACTCCGGTGTCCTTGTGCACGTAGCAGGAAGGGTTCCGGTCTTCCTTTCCCTTCCGCCTCACGTGTGCGGGGCAGGGGATCCGCCAGTTCTCCGAGTCCTCCCCCACGATCTCGATGCCCAGCTTCCCGAGCGCCGAGATGACGTCGCCGGGGATGGGCGCGTCGAAGAGGTCCTCGTTACCAGCCCGCGTACGCCGGGACATCGTCGTTCGCCTCCTCGCCGAAGGGGTCGCCCTGCTGCTCGATCAGGGAGCCGGACTCCCAGTCGAGCTTCACGAACCACTCGTCCTTGGGCACGTTTCTGCCGGCCAGGACCTTGAGCTTGTAGAACATGGGGTCGTCGGTCTGCTCGACGCCGAGCGCGAGGGTGGCGTCCTGGGCGAAGGCCGAGGTGTAACCCATGGAGCCCGAGTTGAGGCCGTTGGAGCCGAGCTTGGAGCGCAGGGCCTGCGTGGTGACGACGAACGGGAGCCCGTTGCGGGCGGCCATGCGCTTGATGCCGCGGCTGATGTTGGTCATGGCAAGCGGGGTCTGCTGCTCGCCGGAGACGGAGTCCACGAAGAAGTACGCGCCGTCGATGATCACCGAGTCCGGCTGGTACTCGTCGATCTTGGCTTGGACGTTGTCGAGGGTCATCCGGGCGGAAGGGTCCTCGGCGATGATGTAGTCGCCCATCCCCTCCAGCTTCCGCATGGCCTTCTCCAGGCGCTTCCACTCCAGTTCGTTGAGTTCGCCGGCTCGGAGCTTGCGCTGGCTGATGCCGGCCAGGAAGGCGTCCAGGCGCTCGGAGATCTCCATGGCGCTCATCTCGAAGGAGAAGAGCAGGGGGCGGGCGCCGACGGAGTGCATGGCGCGTGTGATGGCCAGAAGGGTCGTGGTCTTGTTCGACTTCTCCAGGCCCGTGAGGGTGACCATCTGGCCGGCCTGGAGGCCGAGGGTGAGCCGGTCGAGCGAGGGGAAGCCGGTGGGAAGGCCGATCAACTCCCCTTCCTCCCGCTCGGCGTAGGAGCGGTAGGTGGCGAGGCGGTCGTCGACCGTGCGCGCCCAGTTGAAGTCGTTCCCGATCGGGGTGTCTTCGGCGACCTTGCTGATCAGGGCGCGGACGATGTCGAGGGCGTGGTCGGTGTCGCCCTGGGAGACCAGCGCCTCGACGGCCGCGTTGAGGCCGCGCTCGGTCAGAGCGGTGCGGCGCCGGTCGCGGATCCGGTCGATGAGGTAGTCGATCGGCTCGTCGACCTGGGCGACCTCGAACGTGGGGTGATCGGCCTTGACGGCGTCGAGGGTGGGCGCCATGCCGTACTCGGCGTTGTAGGCGATCATGTCCTCGAATACACGCCGGATGTCGCCGTTGGTTATGTGTCTCGGCTTGATCTTGGCGTTGAGGACCGTGGTGATGTCCCCGGTGGCGATGACCTTGCACAGGAGCTTGTGCTCGTGCGACAGGACCGCGGTCACTCGCAACCCCCCTTCAGGGCCTTGACGATGGTGTTGATCAGAACCGTCTTGCCGGTGCGCCGGGGCCACTCGACGTGGAGCCGGAAGGTGGACCAGTCGGGCTCGACACCGTCGATGCGCATCTGCGCGAGGATCACCGCGAGTCCGGAGCGCTCGATGCGGCGGATCTGGTGGCGGGGCAGCCACGCCGGCAGTTCGAAGCTGTGCTCGTACAGGTGGGCACCGCCGCATGTGTTAGCCACGGCGGTGGTCCCTTCCTGCCATCGCGACGACCTCGCACGCCTCGGTGAGGAAGGACTGCATCGACGCGTTGTAGACCTTGTCCCAGTCGCCTGGCTTGTTGTTGCTGGTCAGGATGGTGGGCCGGCCGTTGCGGTGCCGACCGCGGATGAGCGCGTCGAAGACGTCGGCCGCGAAGCCCGAGCTGGTGTGGTGCTCCTTGCCCATGTCGTCGAGGACGACCAGGGGGCAGGTCAGCACCTTGTCCAGGAGCTTCTGGAGTGCCAGGAACTTCTCGCGGGCGAACTCGTCTCCGGTGGCCTGGTAGAGGTCCCGCATGTTGCGGTGGTCGATCAGGGCCTGGACGTAGTCCGCGAACGGGACGAAGAAGACGACGGCGCCGTATGCGCGCCGGATGGTGGTGAGGATGGCGGACGCCGTGGTGGTCTTGCCGGTGCCGGCGTTGCCGAAGAGCAGCAGGCCCTTGCCGACGAGGCTGCGGTCCTCGGGGAGTTGCGCCATCGTCGCGTCCAGCGGGATGTAGCGCTGGCGCCAGGTGGCGATGAAGCGCTCGATGGTGGCCTGGACGTCGGGGTGCATCTGGTCGATGGCGTCGACTCCGTGCCCCCAGTGCTTCACCGGGATGCGGGCGGTGCGCCAGACCAGGCTCTCATCCCTGGTCTGCTCGGCGGTCTGCACGGTCCTCCTCCTTGCGGTCGGTTGAGGACCTCATTGAACCACAATTTGTTACTCAACTTGAAGCACAAGTTGTTACTCACCACGTCCATTCGGTCGCCGGCTGGTCCTCCGCAGGCTTGTCCCAGCCCTGGTAGACCTCGTCCGGGCGCTCGTTCGCGGCCCGCGCCTCACGGTCCTTGCGCACCGCGTCGATGAGCAGCGCACGCTTGCCTATGAAGTCCTGCCACGGGAGGGCACGCGGGTTCCGCAGGCCCTCCGTGGTGGCGTACAGCTCCGACATGGCCCGCAGCTCGTCCGGGGTGAAGCCGGCCTGCTTCAACTTCACGAAGTGGCTGGCGAGCGCCTTCACGTTGGACTCCAGGCCGAACGCCCACGGCTGCGCGCCGACGGTGTCGCGCCAGTGCCGGGCCAGCCCAGGACCGGTGTCAGGACCCGGCCGACGGCCGCTGGAGGCTCGATCCCCCCGACCGGCACCCCAGCCGCCCCGCGAGCCCTCCGAGCTGTCCTGAGCAGGCTTCTCGTCGTCCCACAGGCCCATGGCCTTGGCCGGGTCGTACTGGTCCTCCTCAGCCGCCCGCTGCCGCTCCTCGGCCCGTCGGGAGACCCTGCGCGGCGCCGTTCGCGGAGCGTGCGGCCCTTCCGAAGGAAGGAGATTCTTTGAATCTCCTTCTTGTTGCGCCAGTTTTGGCGTGACCCCTGCGTCAGTTTTGGCGTGACCCGCCTTCCCCTCCGGGTCTGCCAGGTAGTAGTTGCACGGGCCACCCGCCCAGCGCCGCTCGACGCGCAGCCAGCCGCTCTCACGAAGCTCGGCGATGCGACGGTTGACGGTGCGCAGAGACCAGCACAGGGCTTCGGCCAGCGTCTTCTGCTTGGGGAAGGCACAGCCGTTACGGCCGGCGTACTTGGCGAGCGCGAGTCCCAGGATGCGCGCCTGCTCGGAGATGCTGGTGTCGAAGATGAAGACGTGCGGTGCCTTGACCCACAGCTCGTGGGCTTGCAGCGTGTCCTCCTGCTGCGCGTCGGTCACCGGCCACCCGCAGCAGTGATCAGGCCGGCAGAGCGCAGCTCGATCCACCAGCCGTTGATCTTCGGCAGGCTGTCGGGCAGCTCCTGGGCAAGGGCCGCGGGCGTCATGGTGGCCCCCTCCTCGCGGGTCAGCAGGTAGGCGTACAGGCCGCGCGCTCCGCAGGAGATGCTGGTGTCGGCGGCGATCTCGCGGGGGATGCTCACGGGCGCATTGGCCCAGCCCTGGAGGGTCCCTGTCGGGAAGTCGTCGTGGCTCATGTGGTCACCTCGATGGCGGTGGGGCAAGGGGAAGCGGGGCGGCCGGAACCGCCCCGCTGGATGGCCTTGTCAGGCCGCGACTTCGCGGATCTCGACGTCCTTGCGGGGTCGGCCGCGCAGGGGCTCCCACTCGTTGGTCTTCGGGTTGAGCCACTCCTTGCGGACCTTGCCGGTGGCCCGCTTCGCCGGCTCCTCCACCGCTTCGGTCAGGACCGGTTCGGCTGCCCGGACGGCGCTGGCCTTGACCTTCTCCAGACCCTTCATGGCCAGGGAGGTGATTGGGCGGTAGCGGACCTCGGCGAGGTTGGCGGCGGCGTTGGACTCGTCGACCAGGCGCAGGTGCCGGACGACGGCCTCCAGGACCTCGACGACGTCCCCGTTGGGCTGCTGGTAGCGCTCGATGTGGACGACGTCGCGGTGTGCCGCGGCCACCTCCTCCTCCAGCGTCTCCTCCGGCTCGTCGGCCGGCGGCTGCTCGGGGAGCGGTACGAGGGTCTGGGTTCCGCCCGTGCAGGGCTCCTCGTCGGCCTCGGGCTCCTCCTCGGTGGCGTCCCCGTCGTCGGCCGGCTCCTCACCCTCCCCCGCGATCTCGTCGGCTTCAGCCTCGGGCTCTGGCGGGGTGATCTGCTTCAGCGCATCGCGCAGGTCCAGGACCGTGATGTCCTCGCCGTGGGCGTACTCGACCAGGTCGCGCAGTTCGTCGTCGCCTTCGTCGCCCGCGACCACGAGGTAGCGGTCGCCGTCTCGCTCAGCGAGGGTGCTGCCGAGGACGGTGTAGACCTCCTCGTCCCGCGCGGGGACCGCGCTCTCGGCGTTGTCACGGATCACCTTGGACGCCTTGTCGAGGCTCTGGGCGACGACCGCGGTGTAGGGCACCTCGGGGTCGACCTCGCCGGACCAGTTGTAGACGGCCTTGACGGCGGGGGTGACGTGGTCGGCAGCAGCGGGGAGGACGAGCTGCACTTCGTCGTCGTTGGTCGGGCGGCCCTTGCTGTCGATGCCGAGCCAGTCGTCGAACAGTTCGGTGACGGTGCCCTTGTCAACGGGGCCGTAGCCGGCGACTGCGATGTGGATGGTGGCCAAATGTGCTCCTTGTACGGGCACGTCACGCCGTCCGGACGGACGCGCCGGAAGATCAAAGACTTGTGGAACATCTTAACGTACAAGTGCTTCAACTTGTGGCACAAGTTGACTAACAAGTGAGCCCGCCCCGGAATCCGGGACGGGCTCGTGGACGGCCGTACTCGATCAGCCCTCGGCGTCCGCCGGGACCGGAGCCTTGTAGAGCGCCTTGGCGAGCAGCTCCTGGAGGGTCGTGTCCTTGTAGACGCCGTAGTGCGCGGCGACACCGAAGACGAAGGCCGAGGCTGCGGACCAGCCGGCGATGGTCAGGTTGAAGTTGGCGGGGCCGGCCACGTATTCGGTGCCCAGGCCGCCGACCGCAGACAGCGCGGCGAGGATGGTGCCCTTGACCCAGCCGGCCCAGCTCTCCTTGGAAACGAAAGCAACCAGTAGCGGAAGGACGGCACCGACCAGCACATTGACAAGGCTTACTTTGTCCATTGACACTCCGAAATTCTTACGAGAAGTCGAGATTGAACGTTGTCCCCCACGGCACATTGTCCTGGAGAATTTCCGTGAGGCGTTGCGCGTGCCGCGCCCTTCCGGGGAAATACAGGCTCTTCGAGGCATCGTTCGTTCCCTGCCACAGGTAATCTGCGGAAGGGTCGGATCCGTCAAAGAAATCGCCCAGTTCCGCACTCTCTTCCAGCAGGACGTCATCCATCCAGAAGAGGACGCCGTTGGTGCTCGCCTGGTACGTGGCCTTGGGCACCATGACGCCCCCGTAGACCTGCCGAGTGCTGGTGGCCGGCGGGGTCCAGGTGTTGTAGACGCGGACCCAGTTCCCGTCCACGAGATCGGGCCGGTTGGCCTTGATCCAGTCCGAGTTGGGCCCGAACTGGTAGGCCGCGGCGAGTGGATTCCAGACGGCGGCGCTGACCGGCGGGTAGCCGGCGGGGACGTTCACCCAGGCCGAGATCGTGTGTGGGACACCGGTATGCAGCAGGTCTCCGCCCTTGGTGCCAGGGTTGATGCCGCCGAGCGCGGCGATGCCCACCTGGGAACCCGGAGTCCCGCCTGCCGGGCTCTGGAACTTCACCGACCCGGTCTTGGTCCGCCCGGTGGCACTGTCCCAGGTGAATGTGTTGGTTACCCCTGAAGGACCGAAGAATCCCCAGCGGGAGGTGCCGGAATTGAATCCGGGGTTGTTGACGAGGTTGACTCGCCTGGGCTTTACCTTGATGTTCAGCTTTCTCGGCGCCACCCAGTCGGGAACCTGGTACGCGGGGTCTGCGGATTCGTATGCGATGAAGTGGGCGTCGGCGTAGAAATACCAGCCGATCTGGGGAGATCCGGAACCGTAATACACGAAGGGCGTCACGCACGCGTACCGGGCTGTGCTCGGGGCGGTGACGCTGACTTGCGCGGTCGACCAGATGCCGTTGGGCCGGCTGGTGTTGTCAGCAGCGGACGACAGGCCGTCGTAGACCAGGTTGTAGTTGGCGTCGTAGCAGCGCACCCAGACGCGCCACTTCCGGGACACGTCCGTCGACACGGAGACGCGAGCGGTGATCCGTCCGCTGCCGGCCTTCAGCGGGGCGAGGGCGTCGGTGTGCGGGTCGAGTCCCCAGCCGGTCGAGCCGCTGGGGATGTAGAGGATCGTGGACTTCGCGGAGTAGGCGCCGACCATCGCGCGCTCCTGGGTGCGGGTGGCGATGGTGCCGTTGTACGACTCGTAGCACATGTGGTCGTCGTGCACGGCGGCGGAGCGGTCCAGCAGGTTGCCGAACGGAGCCTGGGCGAGCTGGATGCGGTCGAAGGCCATCGTGCTCGATGCCGGCAGGCTGTCCCAGCGCAGGCCCACGCTCGCGTAGGCGGCCCCGTTCCACAGCGTGCCTGCCTCGCCGCGGTTGTAGTCGATCGGCGCGGTGGCAGTGAGGCTGGTTCTCTGCCACGCGGACGTCACGGCGGTCAGGGCCTCCGAGCCGGCGATCCACGACATGGCTGGGTCCGGGCATGCGGGGTTGGCGATGCCGAGGTCGGCGAACCCTCCGGCCGGCATGAGGGTGTTGATGGCGCCCGTGCCGCTTGAGGTGCTCGTGGCTGTGCCGCTGATCACCAGCGAGTACTGGACGACGGGGTCGCTGCCCGTGGTGGAGGTGGTCGCCTGGATGGGCTGGGTAGACAGGACCGGCATCACAGACTCCTTTCGAGCAGGCCGAAGAACGCGCCGTCGGGTGTGGCCTGTGCGACCGAGGCCAGCTTGCGCGGCGCGATGCCGGGACCGACGTACTGGTAGACCTCGATCAGGCTGCCGACGTGGTTGACGTAGATGCGTCCGCCGTCGGGGACCTCCGGCCAGGTCGCCATGACCGTGATGGTGCCGCTGACCGTCTTGGTCAGCCGGGTGCGCGAGGCCATCCAGAAACTGCTGGCGTCGCTGTTGCAGCGGAAGACGATGCCGTGTTCTGCGCCCGCGCCGAGCCGCGGCCGGCTCATGAACGTGATGAAGAGGCGCTGGTCACCGATCGGGGTGCCCCACGGGATCGTGTTCAGGGCCCACACCTTGTACGGGGTGGTGCTCTGCGTGACCGGGGACAGCATGCCGTCGGAGACGACCCATGTGCCGCTCGTCGTCCAGGCGCTCGGCGTGAGCCAGAAGGAGCTGTTGATGGAGTAGCTGCGGTCTCCGCTGAGGCTGGAGTTCGGCTCGTTGAAGCGCTGGAAGAACACCTGGCCGACGGTGCGCTGGTCGTAGTTCGTGATCACCAGATTGCCCTGCTCGTCGTACCACTCGACGAAGGGCCGCGCGACCGTGCTGGTGGTTCCGGCGAGCAGCTTGGTGTACGCCGAGACGGTGAAGCTCTGCTGCGCCGAGCCGGCGAAGGCCCAGTAGGTGTTGTCTGCCGCGTCTCCGTCCGGCTGCTTGTTCCGGGAGTCCACGCGAGCCGTGTACGCGAAGTTGTTGTAGGCCACGCGGTCGCCGGCTGCGTAGCCGACCTGGGGACTCCACTGCGGGTTCCGGCTGAGCGGGACACCCCACTGGCGCACCATGGTCTGCATCGGGAGCGGAGCGCTTCCCTGGGTGTCGGCGACCTCCCACACGTCGCGATTGGTTCCGGGCTGTACTCCCGTGTTCTTGACCAGCGCTCGCCAGACCGTACCGCCGGAGTCCCGGACGAGGTTGTCGAGGACGTAGACGGTGGTCGACGACCAGGTCGGCGCCACGGGTGTACCGACCGAGCGCACGCCTAGGGTGGCTGCGGACGCCCCCTGGTTGGTGACGGTGCCGGCGTTGTTGTCGGTGCTGGTCCCGGTGACGGCGGTCAGGCCCGCGGCGACACTCAGGCCGCCGGGGTAGGCGCCGGTCGTGAGGTTTTGCAGGCTCCACGTCGAGGGCGACAGGGTGATGGGGTTGGTCAGTGCACTGCCGACGTCGAGCCGGGTGGCGTCGGTGACCTTGCTCCACCATCCGCTGCCGGCGACGGGTTCCTGTCCGTGCGAGGGGTCGACGGTGCCGGTGACGATGAAGGTGTTGAGTCCGGCGTTGTATCCCGTCGCCGCCGCGTTCTTGCTGACGACCTTCATCATGAAGGTGTGTGTGCCCGCGGTCAGGGTGTAGCGGCCGAGGTAGCGGGTCGAGTACCAGATGCGCGGCTTGCCCAGGAGCGTTGACAGGTAGTGGTCGACCGTACCGATGCTGCTCTGCACGCCGTCGATGTAGTAGTTCGTCTTGCCGTAGGACGTGCCGTCGATGGCGGCGACGGACAGGTCGTAGACGCCGTCCGCAGCGATGGTGAAGTTCAGCGTGACGTAGGAGTTGACCGGGCCGCTGAGCGAGAGGTTCGGGTTGACGCTCAGGATGAAGGTTCCGTTGGTGCCCTGGGCGGTGCCGCCGGATGGGTTCTTCGTGACGGTGCCCGAACTTGCGGCCACGGTCAGGGTGTCGGCTCGCGTCTGGGTGCTGACGGACTTCACCGCGGTCCAGAGGGCGCCGTTGTGGTCGACGACCTCGCCACCCTGGTACGTGAGGTCCTTGTTCCAGTCGAGGTAGATCGGGTTGGCGAAGGCGGCCTGGTCTTGGTTGAGCATGAGGTTGCTGCTGTCGTCGATCTCGACGTCCCAGCCGGTGAGGGTGTTGATGAGGTCGGCGATGCCTGCATCTGTGCCCCGGCTCCTGGCCAGGTCGACAGCCTTGCGGGTGTGCAGGCGGCGGCGGAGCGGCTCGTCGCTGACCTCGGTGGACACGCCGAACTGGTGCGCCAGGTGCTCGATTGCACTGTTCGGAGCCGTGTCGATCCGTCGCAGGTCGCGCAGGATGCCGGTCTCGGTGGCCATGGTGTCGAGTTGGTGCCCGAAGATCGAGAGGAACTTGTACAGCTCGGGGTTGGTGACGCCGTCCTCGAAGCCGGTGACCTCGGTGGTGTCGAGGCGGTAGGCGCGAGGGATCGACTCGTACAGGCGCAGCGCATAGCCGGCGTCGAGTACGGACAGGCCAGCGGCTGCGCCGGCCCGGACCCAGTCTTCGGTGAGGGTGGCCGGCTCCCAGTAGTTGGTGTCGCTGCCGGGTGCGATGCCGGTGCTGCTGGCCATGGCGGCGTAGTTCACGCCGTTGTAGCTGACGACGTCGCCTGCTGTGTACGTGGCGGTGCTCGACCAGGCAGTGACGCCCAGGAAGATCCCGTAGTAGAAGACCCGCGCCTGGGGCAGGTCGAGGTCGTCCCAGGTGCGGCCTGGAGCGCTCTGGGGGATCTCGGCAATGACGGTGCCGTCATCGCCGTGCGCCGGCACACCGTAGGCGTTGCGGACGATCCGCAGAACACTCCAGGTGTTCTGGGACGCGGCTCCCCAGGCGAGCTGGATGTGGCCGGGGGCGACGGACGTCGCGGTGACCGGCTCGACGCTGTACTGGACTGCCGTGTCGGCGCCGTACAGGCTCTTGCCGTAGTAGTCGTAGCCGTACACGGCCATGTGTGTCTCCTGGGGTGAGCCGTGTTCAGGCCGACGGCAGGGCCGGGTCGATGTCGTCGATGGGGCGGCTGGTCATGTCACCGGGAAGCGCCCGGATGTAGGTCATGCCGCACCAGGCCCAGGCGGTGATGTTGCCGACCGGGTTGGGGTAGCTCGCACGGTTGTGGACCCGCATGGAGTCCATGTGGCGGATCTGGAGCTGGAGCCGCTCGCCCTGGAACCATTCCCCGCTGTAGGTGAGGTCGGCTCGGTGGTAGCCGTGGGTGCCACGCGGGTTGGTGGACTCCCCCGTCGCCACGTCGGTGTCGTGGTCGGACAGGTACATGCGCGCGTAGCACATGTGGTCCAGGGAGTTGGGCCCGGTGGGGATGGTGGCGATCAGGCGCATGGTGATGATCCACCAGCCGGTTCGCGGGCAGGTGATGGTGGGGCTGTTCAGCCAGGGGAAGAACTTGGTGGGGATGCCGAGGTCGGTGAACTTCCGGTTCCAGGTCACCGGGTGCCAGTCCTTCGTGATGTCGACGTCGAGCTGGTCGACAGTCGGCGCGATGGAACTGCCGGTGGAGCGGACGGAGCCGACGGGGAGGTTCCAGCCGGTGTTGCTGGCGTCGACCAGTTGGTTCACGGTGGTGGCGACCTGGTCGTCGTAGCGCTGCATGGCGTCCAGCCGGCTGGCGACGTCCTTGTAGGCATGTGTCTTGCCTGCCGCGTCGGTGTAGATCTGCGGCTTGGTCCCGAAGGCCGTCTCGACGCCGGTGAGTTCGTCCTGGATCTCGTTGACGTCGGCGGCCAGAACGAAGTCTCGGCCGTCCTGGTGGGTCGGGAACGTACGGATCGCGTTGGGGTAGACCTTGCTCATGGTGTCCTTACTGGCCGCCGTCTGAAGTGATGTAGATCTGGCCGGCCACGGGGATCTCCCAGTCGCGGCAGATGATGTCCTGGACGCCGCTCTGCTGTCCGTCGGCGCGGGCCAGGAGCGGGATGGTCACGTACTCGACACCGGGGACTGAGTCGAGGAGCGCGAAGAGCTTGGATGCCGGGATGCGCTGGCCGAAGGAGGAGCGCTGGCTGGACAGGAGGTCCTGAAGTGCCTTCTGCGCGGCCAGGACGACTTCGGAGGCCCGGAAGGTGGAGTAGATGCCGAGGACCACGGGGCTGCTGGTCGAGCCGATGTTGACGCCGACGAGCGTGCCGGGGACGACGTCGACATACACCCCGGTCAGGGTGCGCTCCTGGACGTAGCGGGCCGTCGCGGTGAGCTGGTCGTCGGAGGGCACGGCGTTGTCCGCGCCGACGGTGGCGATGGTGATGGCGCTGTAGTGGGCGCCGACAGCCTTGGCCTTCGCGTTGCCGGGGACGGCGAGGGCCAGGTCCTCGAAGTCGCGCAGACTCACGGCTCTGTCCTGCGCGCGGAACGCCTTGGGTGCGTTGGTGCGGATCGACTCGGTGCTCTCGACTTCCCGGCCGCCTGTCATGGCGGAGGAACTGGCGATGTAGATGCCGGCGATGCCTACGGAGATGTCGATGATCTGGTTGGCGTCGATGTTGCCGCGGGCGCCTCCGCCGACCCGGTAGGCGGCGTAGATGGGGACGTCCAGGTCCGGGATGGCGCCGAGCGTTCCGTCCCCGAAGGTGATCGTGACGGTGCCGGTGTCCGAGCTGGTCAGGGTGAAGACCTTGTCCGTGGCTGCTGCCGTCAGGATGTCGGTGGAGACCTGCCACTCGGCAGGCGCATCACTGCCGACGAAGACGCGGACGCTGTCGACGAGCGCGGGAGCGGACGGCAGGGTGAACGCCTGGCTGCCGGTGCCGTCGGACGTGCCGAGGCTGTCGACGAGGACGAGGGTCTCCGTGACCGTGTCCGCGTTGAGTGTGATGGTCTGCGATCCGGCCGTCGCCCCCTCGGTGACGGAGACCGTGGCGCTGCCGGCCGCCGCAGGGACGGTGACGGCTGCGTCCGTCTCGAAGGTGAGCGGTGCGTCGAGGCTCTCGATGAACGCGGTTGTCACCTGTGTGCCGGCCGGGATGATGACATCCGTCGTCTGGGTCGCGTCGGTGACGAAGGTGACGGATCCGGTGGCCGGGGCCGCAGAAGCCGGTGTGTAGCCGAGGAGTGCGGCGTGCGCGAGCACGGAGGAGCGCTGGGTGGCGGTCTCCAGGAAGGCTTCGCGCGCGGCGGCGTCTCCGTAGTAGGAGAGGATGTCGCCCATATACGCGAAGAGGTTGACCAGCAGTACGCCGAAATCTGCCGTGTTCCGGCCGGACCATTCCGGATAGACACGGGCGGCGTGGTCGAGCATGGCCTGCCGGAAACCCTCGAAGTCCTTCGAGGTGTAGTCGATCGCCGGCGAGCTGGACGTAAGATCCGCCACAGTGGGTTTCTCCTGAATTGGGACAGCGGAATGGGTCCCAATTCGTGCACCGTATGTGGATCAGTTTATGAGGCGGGAAACCTGGAGTGTTATAGGGAGCCGCCGACCACGCGCCCGCCGGGCATGATGCGTACGCTTTCCGTCTGTTCCACCTCGGCGGCCGGCGTGGTGGTCAGCGCGACACCTACCTCGACGTCCACGATGCCCTCCTGGTCGTCGTTGACGACCGGGCGGATCTCGGTGATGACGGCGCCGGGCTCCCATCGCGCCATGGCGTCCCGTACTGCTTCGGCGAGGATGGCCGGCGCGATGGGGTCGCTGGGCCTGAAGAGTGCGGCGGAGACGTTGGATCCGAAGGCGGGCTCCCCGACGTACTCGCCGGGCACGGTGGCCACCACCGCCCGCGAGCGCTGGACGAGCATCTTGTCGGGGTTGGTGATGACGGCGACCCGACCCATGGCGTCGAGTTGGAAGGGCATGCGCATCTGGACGGAGCCCGCGCCTGGGTAGCCGGCGACGCTGGTGACTGTCTCGGTGCCGGCGACAGGCTGGTTCGTCGAGCCGGCGTCCGGACGGCTCTGGGGCCAGGTCTCGGCGACGGCCGCCATGACCGCTGAGGCGTAGGTGTAGAACAGGTCGGTGCGCCGGGACGCATCGGCGATGGATGCCAGGGTCAGACTGCCGCCGACGTAGAAGCTCTCCCGCAGTCCTCGGCTGAGTTCAAGCTGGACGCCCTGCCCGCGCGAGTTGCGGTTGGCGATGTTGAGCGGGTCGTTGCCGTCGATCTCCTGCGGGGAGGCGGAGACGGTGAAGCCTGCCGCGGTGAGGCGGTCCTTGATCGCGGCCCCGAGTTCTGTATCCAGGCCGCCCAGGTACGTGGTCTGGTCGCTGCCGCTGGTGCCGTGCCACGACACCGTCCACTCGACGTTGCGCAGGACCTGGAAGATGGTGGGCTCGTCGAACCTGGTGCTGGTGATGTGCAGCGTCGAGTTGCCGCTGCTCAGCATGCCCTGGAACGAGTAGAAGGACGAGGTCTGGGTGGCGGCGCAGTAGTCGGCGAGCTGGGTGGTCGGCGCCTCGATGCCGCCACCGTGGATGGCTATGTGCGCGCCGCGCGCCTCGGGTACGACCCGCGATGAGACGAGGTAGTCGGTGCCCAACGTCTGGTGCGCGGCGAGGTCTGCGTAGCTGGAGTAGGTGTCGCTCAAGGGGACGGTCCTTACGTGATGATGCCCAGGTGGACCCGCGCGTTGACGTAGAAGGCGTCCCCTGCGTTGCGGGTGAAGCCGGCCGGCTTGTCGAAGTGGACTGCGCCGATGGCGTTGACGTAGCCCCAGGTCGTGATGAACGTGCCGTCGGTCTTCTGTTCCACGACCGGGTATCCGACGCGGTAGTTGGGGTTGTAGTAGCCGTCGGGCACGGTGAACGCGGTGGAGGTTGCTGCCGCGTCGGTCACGGTCAGGGCCCCGCAGATGTGCAGGTTGCCCCAGGAGTCCCGGCGGAACTGGATGGGTTGGACACCTGTGGTTCCGCCGAAGGCGGTGGTCGTCGCCCAGCCGGTCGTCAGTGTTGGGTTGGTCCAGGTGTCGCTACCGCGCAGAGGGTTGCTGGCCGACACCGTCATGCCGTCGAGGGCGTTCGCGGCGAGTTGTGGGCCGGTGACCTGTCCCGGTTCGGCCGGCCAGTACACGAGGCGTCGGCCGCCGCCGTCGTAGGTGGCCCAGACTCGTTCGCCGACAGCGGCCTGTCGGGTGACCTGCCCGGACGGGTAGGCCCAGCCGGTGACGGCGTCTCCTGAGACCTGCGGTATGCGCAGGCGGACGCGCCCGAGGCCCTGGGGGTCCTGGGCGTGCGTGATGATCGCACCGTAGATGTCGGTGCTCGTGGAGGCGAGCGCCATGGGTCAGGCCCTCCCAACGTGCTGAGCGCGCCAGCGCCCGTCGATCAGTGATGAGCCGTCTTGGATGACGTCGACCAGCCCGGTCTTGGGGACGGAATCGAGTCCGTCGATGCGGTTGCGGCCGAGGCTGACGTCGGTCCAATACACGCCGGCTGACGGCTCGTTGGGCATCACGGATATGCGGTGTGCGGTCGAGCGCACCATCCACAGCCCGGCGTCGTTGGGGCCGAGTGCGCTGCCGTCGATCTCCAGCTCGACGCCGGGCCGTAGCCGGCTGTCCCCGCGCAGCGTGCCCTCGCCGTGGACCCACAGGCGTTCGCGGCGGACCTCGGCGGCGAGTGCTTCCGCAGCCTCTGCCTGCGACGCGAACGGGCGTCCGGTGCTGTACTGCGTGACAGTGGCGTCCTGCGTACCGTCGGCGACGACACGGACGAGCGCGCCCGTGGTGGTGTTGAAGCTGTAGCCCTCGCGTCGGGTGCGGGTGCCGCCGAGAGGGTCGAGCTGCCCGGCAGTCGACTTCCAGGTCTTGACCGAGTCGGTGGGCGCCTTCGCGTAGTTGAACGCCGGCCGGTCCTCCCCTGTCTCGCGCAGGGATACCAGGGGGTCGGTGACCGAGATGGTCGTTCCGTTCGGGACCATCCGGAACCCGACTTCGTCGGCCAGGTCCCGGAGGAACAGGAAGTCGCTCGTGGCCTGCTGGGGAAGGTTCTCGAACAGCCTGCTGCTCTGCTGCACCTGCGGGCGCAGGCCGGCGCCTCGCGTGAGGTTCCGCGCCACGTACGAGGCGGTCGCCGAGGGCCACAGCCGGTTGGTCTGGGACTGCATGTAGTAGGTCGGCCCGATGCAGGTGTAGACGACCGGCACGTTCACAGACGCGGCGAGCGACTGGTGGGTGTCACTGCCCCGGACGGCGACTGAGGAGACGTATCCGTGGAACGTCGTGGAGCGGACCGTGTCACCGAAGCGCAGGGCGACGGGTGTGCCCTCAGTCATCACGCCCGTGAGGTCCAGGGACCAGCCGGAGCTGCTGGAGGCGCCGCGCTGCACCTGGTGGAGCACCGTGATCTGGGCGACCTCGTGCAGCGCTTCGCCCTGGGTGATCACTGCATCCGTGACCCATTTCCTTCCGCTGAGAGCGGGGGTTTCCAGGGATATGAGCGGCCACTTGCTAGACAATCGGGATCCTCACCCTTGTGCCGACGGCTAGTTCCGTCCAGTCCAGGATCTGAGGGTTGAATTCTGCTATTCGCCACCACTGGGAGGCGTCGCCGTAGTTTCGGTAGGCCACCAGATCCGCTCTGTCACCTTCAGCCCAGGTGTATATCTGCACAGTTGCGGCGAGAATTCCTGGACCATCCGGAAGGATCACGTTACGGGACTTTCCGTCGCTTCCGGTAATGATCGTGGTGGCGCTGGCCGCATATCGAGAATTCGCAGGAATCACGGCTACTAGTTCACCTTCGTCGACAGGTCCACCGAAAGACTGAGAGCACAGCGTTGGGGAATCATCTCTCGCGAGAAATGGGTGTAGGTGACGGTCAGGCTTGTCACAGTCCCGTAGTACGACAGGGTGTTGTTCGCCAGCAGGCCGGCACCGGACGACGACCCTCCAAAGAAGAAATTGCATGCGTTGGGCTGCATCGCCTGGAGCGACTTCTGCTGCGCGCCCTTCGCGGTGACGTCGTAGGCCCCGGTGATGTTGTAGAGGGCCTCGACGTCGGCGAGCACACCCTTCGTTGCGGCCTCGTCGTAGAAGTTCGGGCTGGCCCCGTACATCTCGTACGTCCGGTCGAAGAGCAAGTCGAACTGGAGCGTACCGATGCCCTGAGCGCCGATGACGTTTCCGTCCGTCGACCGGTCGGCCGCGGACAGGTTGTATCCCAGACTGTGGCTGATGCTGATCGTGGACGGGTTGAACAGGAAGTCCAGCGTCAGGTAGCCACCCGTGACGGTCCTCTCTTCGCGATAGATAGAGCCTCGCCAGAACCCTGAGTCTTTCTTCGCGGCGACCCCGAGTGCCGGGATGCTCCGCATGCGGGGGTCGAACTGCGGGTTCTTCGGGTTGACGGCCATCAGACACCTACTCCGAGTTGCTTGATGCGGTTGTCTGCGGCGATGCAGTCAACGACCTTCTTGGCGGCGTCGGAGGCCGCGCGGTCGGACATCGCTCCGGTGACGTGGATCTGGATGGCGCCCTGGGCGAAGGAGAGGGACACACCGCCGCCCGCCGAGCCCGTGGCAGCGGATGCCGCGGCGCCGGCCGGGGATACGACGTTGACCGAGTCCTTGATGAGCGCCTGGCGAATCGTTTCCGCCTTGGCCGCCGGGATGATCATTTCTCCCTTGTGGACCTGCGCGGTGAGGTCTTGGGGGATCTCCCAAGCGCCCGAGGCGTACCAATGGGGGCTGCGCTTCTGCCACAGCTCCCACGCCTTCGACGGCTTGCCGTAGTCCGGCCGCTCGGCGATGTAGTCCAGGCCCCACTCGATCTGTGTGGCCGGGTTCGTCTTCCAGTCCTTGCCCTTGGAGGCGTACTTGCTCGCGGGCAGCGCCTGGGCAATGCCGTACGCGCCTGAGCTGTGGTTTGTGGCCTTCTCGTCCCAGTTGGACTCGTGGTCCCACAGCTCGTAGAGCGCGTTCCACTCTTTGCCGGTCCAGCCGCGCTTGGCCGCTAGCTTCTTGCCGAGTGCGGCGTTGCCCTTCGGGTTCGAGGGGGCGTTCGCCACGGTAGTGGTGCTGTCTGCGTTGATCGACGTGCCGGTGCCGCTGGTCTGGGCGCCCATGGTGTAGGCCCCGCCGCCGGCGAGTGCGGCGGCGATGGCGTCGACTTCCTCCTGGCTGGCGTTGGTGCCTACTCCCGCGTACGAGCCGGCGTTGCCGGACCCGTCGGCGTCGCTCTGGTTGGTTGATGTGTTGTAGTCCGCTACGGCGCCGACGGAACTGGCGACCCGGCGAACGGCCTTGATCTCGCCGAGGTTGTAGGAGCGGACGCGGACGTCCAGGCCCGTGTGCGGCGCCTCGACGAGCTTTCCGTTGCCAATCGCCATCATCACGTGGCCGGGCTCGGGGAAGAGGAGGTCGCCGGGCTGGATGTGCTGCTTGTCGACCTCGACGCCGACCTTCATCTGGCTCTGTGATGTCCGAGGCAGGTTGATGCCTGCCGAGCGGAAGGCCCACTGCATCAGGCCGGAGCAATCGAAGCCCTTTCCTTCCTGCTCGCCGCCCCATACGTAGGGGACGCCGACCTGGGTGAGGGCAGCCGAGATGGCCTTGCCAGCGTTGCCGTTGGCGACATGGCCCGCGGTGGGCTTGGAGTTCTTGTCGTGGCCGCCGGAGGACGAGGTGGAGGCGGAGCTTGCGGCACCACCGAAGATGCCGGTGGGCAGCAGGCTCTTGCCGAAGTTCCAGATGCTCTTGATCTGGCTGACCGGCTCCTTGGTGGCTGTAGCCCACGCGCCCGAGGCACCGACGATCTGCTTGATGCCCGGCAGTTCGAGGAAGCTGTTGATCGCGCCCTCGAACTTCTGGACGGCGTGGGTGGCCGTCTCCAGGTTGTGAGCGAACGAGTCGCCCATGTTGGCGTCGTGCTGCCGCTCCTGTGCTTCGAAGTCCTTGCGCGTCTGCCCGAGACTCTCCGAGACGCCGTACTTGCTCAGCTTGCTGCGGGCCGCCTCGCCCTTCTTACCGGTCTGTGATGCGTCGGCGATGAGCTTGTCGGCCGCGGCGGAGGACATGTGGGAGTTCTGGAGCAGGGTGTTCCTGCCCCGCATGTACTCCTTGAGGTTGTCGATCGTGTCGGCGTCCCAGCCGGATGCCTGCCCGAGCTGGTCGACGTTGTAGTCGAGGACCTGGCCGGAAGCAGTGGCCGCCGCGAACTTCTTGCTGGAGATCGACTTCGACCCGAAGGTGCGAGACATGATGTTGTCGGCGAGCGTGCCGATGCCCGTCGCCTTGCCGCCACGTCCGATGGTGGGCCCGTAGCCGAGACGCTTCGCCGCAAGCGACGCCTGCGGGTTGTACAGGCTGGAGTACAGCTTGGCGCCGGTCTCCGCGTCCAAGCCGGCGACGTACGCGGCACCGAAGGCGTTGCCTCGTACAGCGGACTGTGCGGATGTGCCGTAGGTCAGGCCGAAGTTCTTGTCGAGGAGGAAGTTCGCGTTGCTGGCATCCTCGGTGGACTTGGCGACGACCATGCCGTAGCTGTGGTCGCGGATCGCGTTCTTCCAGCCCCACTTGTCGTAGCCCGACGGTGCGCCACCGGAGGCGATGGCGGCCCAGTTGGTGTACCGGTCCATCTCCTCCATCTGCGGCTTCATACGGTCGCCGTACTTCACCGCCTGCTGGTAGACGGCGTTGACCGGCCCCTTGCCCAGGGTCGAGGGAGGGCTGCCGTCGATGCCGTTGGTCGCCTCGTCCGACGGCACGGTCGAGGAGAAGCCCTGCGGCGGAGGCGCGGTGTAGTTCTGCTGCTGCCGGCCCAGGTTCAGGACCGAACCGTTGCGCGTGGCGTAGACACCGCCGCCGCTGACTCGGGCGCTGGAGAGACCGGCGCCGCGGTTGTAGGACCACATCCGCTGGCCGATGCGCAGGCCGTACGTCGGGTTGTCGGCGATGTTCTGCCGTCGTATCGCCTCGTCGAAGAGGGAGCCGTAGTAGGCGTCGGCGTTCGCCTGACGGGCCTGCGCCACTCGTTCCGGCGTGACGCGGGACACCAGGGCCGGGTTGATGCCGGGGTTCCGGGCCTGCTGACGAGACTGTCGCGCCGCCGCGCGAGCCTGGGCTGCCGCCTGGGACGCAGACATGTTCTGCTGGTACTGCTGGCTTGCCTGCGAACCGTAGGTGGCCGCGAAGTTCTGCTGCGCGTCCAGGCTCTGCTGGTTCACCATCTGCTGGCGGCTGGCCCGCGCCTGTGCGGACTGGGCCTGCATCTGGGCCTGCATCTTCGCCCGCTGCTGCCGGCCGGCCTCCCGAGCCTGCGCCGCAGCCAACGAAGCGGACATGTGCTGCGACAGACCGTTGTCCTGGTAGCCCCAGCCCTGCGCGGCGACCATGGCCTGCTGGCTGAACGCCTCCTGCCGCGAGACTCGCGCGGCAGACAGACTCTGCTGCGCCGCGATCTGGGCCTGGTGCCGCGCGGCCAGGCGGTCGGCCATGGGCCCGCTGTAGACCCGTCCCGTCGTCGGGTGCGTGAAGGTGCCCCCGGCCTGGGTGACGGTGTTGGCCGGTGGGTGAGAGATCGGGGCCGGGTTGATGCGGGTGGTCTGGTTGGCTGCGGGGAATGCCTGGGTGGGCATGCCCCGGAACGCTGCTCCTCGGGTGGCCGAGTTGACCGCGCCCTGGAGGGCACGGTTCAGGGCGGCGATGTTCGCGCCGAGCTTGTTGATGTCCTGCTCGACCTTGTCGGCCGCGCGCTGCATGCCGTTCGTGCCGAGGAGGCGGCCTCCGAAGTTGGGCTCTGCCCGGTTGATCTCGTTGTCTTCAGCCACTGGAAGCCGCCGCCTCCCTTCTGTTCTTGACCCAGACGGCCAGGTCACGCCAGTACTCGCGCTCCTGGACCGTCAGTTGCTTGATCTCGCTGAGCTGCCACTCGGGGTGGGCGTAGGCGAGGGTTGTGATGTCAGCCCGTGTTGCTCGGGCGTCAGAAGTCGCGAAAGAGGTCGGCCACGCTGAGCGGGAGCGGGACCTCACCTCCGCACTCCTCGTGCTCGATCGACACTTCCAGCAGCCGGGGACCGGGCTGCTTGGCCGCGAGCTGGTTGAGGATCGTGCGGCGGTCGGCCAGTCCGAGGGACTTGGCGAGGTCTGCGCCGCCGGGCTTGGTGTTGCCCTGTGCGTCGCGGATCTCTACCAGGCATCGTGCGAGCAGGGTGGAGTTGTGCTCGGCGTTGGTGGCCTTGGGGTCGGCGAGCATGGCCGCCTGGTCGGCGCCGGTCGGGTACCGGACGATGGCGTAGCCGCCCTTGCGCAGCGGGACGGTCAGCCGGCCGACCTCTGCCGTCTGGGACTTGATGTCGCCGAGTGAGATCGTCGCCGAGAAGTCGGCTCCGCAGGTGGGGCAGCCGATCTCGGCGAAGTCCATTTCGTCGCCGAAGGTGACTCGCCGGATGGCGACGACCAGGGCGTCACGGTCACCGAGCAGGAGCTGCGGAAGGATGTCAGAGGTGGCCGGCACGTCGCCGATACGGACCGTCCCCAGCTCCAGCAGGGTCTCCAGCATGCGCAGGGGGTTGGACCGGACGCGGGCCAGGGCCTCCTCGTCGGCGCCGGTCAGCTCGCGCACCTCGGCCTCGGTGATGACGTAGTTCTCGCGGACCAGTCCGGCGGGGAGAGTTATGAGGCAGTCGGGCGGCGTGGGGATGGCCGGCGGTTCGCCGGTTGAGTCGGTGAGGAGGCTCTGAATGGCGGCGGTCGCGCCCTGCGTGTCACCGAGGACGTCGACCTGCCGGCCACCAGCGGGGGAATCGAAGGTCCAGTCGTACTGCATTTCAGACATGAGTGATTTCCTTGTGCCGGGGATTACTTGATGACCGCGTAGGAGTTCGGGCCGTAGGAGTCGGCCACCTTGAAGTCCCAGCCCTCATGCGCGAACGTGAGCTGGGAAACGGCGAAGGTGTTACTTCCGGCGTCGAGGTCGCCGAATGCAACGGAGGTCGGCCAGGCGTTGTAGAGACGCCACACTGCCTTTACGGCGGCCTTGCTCTTCGTGACCGGGTGGTCGATGAGCATGATGTCGATCGTGGCCCGGAATTCGCTGCCGGTGTCACTGCCAGAGCCATTGCCCTGCATGACATCGAAGAGCTGATACATCCAGTTCACGAGGTTCTGGTCGCCCGGCATCATTCCCTTGGAAAGGGTGACGGGGCTGAAGTCGCTCTGACCCAGGTGCTGTTACCTCTCCGGTTTCCCGGAGCGGGCTGGTCATTTCTGCCAGCCTCTCACGCTCTCACGTGAGTTCGGACTCTATCTTCACCCCCGTGGGGTGTCCCGTACATAGTCTCTGAACCTTCCCGTCGGTTTCCCAGGCGGGCTCGGCTGCTGATTTTCCCTACCCACGGACTTCTCAAGCCATCGCGCTCGGGCTTTCGCCCCACGCTGTGGCGCCGAGGTCTAACAGGACGTCCCAGCAATTCTCGGGATTTTCACTCACTACTTACGCAGCGAGGGCCCAGTCAATTCGAGGCATCTTCTGGGTGGTCGTGTTCATGCCGCCGGCCCGGTATGCGATGACGTCGGTCGTCACGCTCAGCCCGCTGACGGACATGAAGCCCAGCTTCGGGTAAGCCTGCGAGAGCTTCCCGACCTGAGAGATCTGGACGTGGAACTTGAACGAGCGGAGGGGGTCCGTCTGTCGCGTGGCCAGACTCTGGCTCTGCGAGACGGTCTTGAGGGTGGATGCCATTCACTACTCCCGTAGCACGAGGTGCGCCGGGTAGTGCTCTGTGTGCGGTGTCCGAGTGGGGATTCAAGGGGTTACGGCGGGGCCGGGCCTGTTACTGACCCGGCCCCGATTCCTTATGCGGATTCGGTGACCGTCGCACCGCCGTCGTACTGGCTGATGTGGATCGCGACGTACTCGGCCGGCCGTGCCACCGCGATGCCCACGTCGATATGGACCTCACCGTTGTCCACCGTGCTGGTGGTGTTGTTGGTGTCGTCACAGATCACCTGGAACGCGGTATCCGGGGTCGCGCTGGCGAACATGCCCGCCTGAGCCTGCGTGGTGAGCTGCTGGGTGAGAGTGGCCGCGATGGAGTGCCACAGGTCCGGCGTGTTGGGCGCGAAGACCGCCGAGCGCGTGAGGTCGACGAGGATCTTGCGCGTGTACGTCAGCAGCCGGCGAACGGCGATGTAGCGGTCGGGGTAGCCGGACTTGAGGGTCCTCGCGCCCATGATGCAGATGCCGCTCTGGGGGATCTGCCGGATGACGTTGATGCCCCAGGCGTTGAGGTTGTCGAGCTGGGCGTTGGTGAAGCGCAGCTCGGTGGAGTACACCCCGCTGAGACGACTCAGGGTGCCGGCGGCCGACTGGTGCGGTCCGTAGAGGGTGTCGGTCTGGGAGATCTTGCCCAGGACCGCGCCTCCGGGCGGGAGGATCCGGGTGGCGCCGGACGCGACCGAGGCCGGGTCCGCGCTCACCAGCCAAGGCCCGTAGACGCCGACGTACGAGCTAGACGTCAGAGGCGCCGGGGAGGAGCCGGAGTTCGCCGCGGGCGAGAGCTTGGCGTAGTTGGTGACGGCCGTCGGAGCGTCCAGCGACACCGTCTGCGGTGCGTCCACCACCAGGAAGCCGTAGCCGTAGTCCTCGATCCAGCTGATGATGTTGTTGAGGACCGCGGTGTCCGTGACACCCGGCAGGTTGATGTTGACGATCTCGCCGGTCGCTTCGAGCTGCTTGGTCGCGGCGACCAGGTCGGGCGCGGCACTGCCGTCGATACCACCCGTCAGTGGCGTACCGGTCTGGAGGGCGGGGGTGAGCGCGGCGGACCAAGCGTCGGTGGCGACGTAGTCGGCCCTGACGAACGCGCTGCCGGTGACCGGGGAGTTGATCATCGCGACCAGGTTCCGGGAGTCGGCCGGGTCGAGGGAGACGTCGTTGTACCGGTCGGCGATGTACGCGTCCCCGGTGCCGCCGACCTTGACGGCCATGTTGAATCGGCCGGCGCCCGTGTTGGCGTTGGAGATGTCGACGTAGATCTGGTTGCCGAAGGCGCCGGCTGCGCGGGCGGTGAGGGTGAGCAGCGCCTCGGGGGTGGCCTGTCGGTCGTTCAGGGTGACGTGGGAGGCGACCGAGTCGGACGGGACAGCGCGGCAGACGTACGCCTTGCCGCCGCCGTTGGCGAAGTATGAGTAGACCGCGTAGGGCAGGAGGTCGGTGCCGCTGCCCCAGCCGCCGTAGACGAGGTTGAACTGCGACCAGGAGGTGATCAGCGTGGGGACGGCCGGACCGAAGTTGTGGGCGCCGACGAACGCGGCGATGGCCTCGCCGGGGCTCGACGTGACGGGGTTCGATATTGCATCCAGCGTCTCGTCCACGTAGATGCCGGGGCGCAGGAAAGTCGCCATAGGGAAAGCTCCTTTAAGGGCCTACTGGCCGAGGGGATGAGTGGTGAGTTCGACCGTCTGGACGGGCTTGATTTCGGCGATCTCGTCGAGGAGTTCAGCGCTCACGTGCAGCAGGTAGTCGACCTGCCACAGGCGCTTTCCCTGGGAGTCGCGGCCCTCGTTGAATTCGGGTCCGCCTGCGACTTCGAGACGCCTTACGGTTCCGTCCTGCGGAACTTCCAGGTAGGCCCAGCGCGGGTGGAGATAGTCCCTAGCGGAGAGCATTTGGGCGATATTAGCCGCGTGCCGCTGCTTTCGCGTGTAGACGGTGACCTGGTACTCGAACACGTACGGGATGGGATCTGTCGCCAAGTAGGACTTGGTGCTGTCGTATCCCTCTGGGATGTATCCGAGTTCGACGGTGCCGCGGTGTTCCCGATCGTGGTCGGGCTCTACGCGGGTGCGCTCGATGACGATGAGCGGGAAGGTCGCTGTCGCCAGCTCGTTTTCAGGGAGACGGAATCGGACATCGACCGGAAGGCCCTCGACGGGTGCGTTGGTGTCCTTGACAACCAAACCCTGGAGCTTCGCCTTGATGGCGGCATCCTCGTTGGTTATCCAGGGCATTATTCGGGCCTTCCGGTGATTACGTCATGATTCCTCCGAAGTCAGGATTGCAGCATTCGCAGGAATCTGTTACAGGCCCGGATTTAGGCAGCGGCAGCCCAGACGTTGTTCGCGTCCGGCGTGGCGCTCGTCATCGTGTAGCTCGTGGGCAGCGAGGTCTGGCCCGACGCGGAGCGGCAGAACCTGTAATTGCCGGCGGTGAGGTGAGCATTTCCGGGGGTGAAACTGCCGAGGGTGCTGCCACACGCGAAAGTCGGGCTCGTCGTCCCGTTCACGAGGAAGGCGATGTAGTACTTGCCTGCCGCCGCGCTGTACGACGCGGTGAGCGCCATGGTCTTGTCGCCTGCGGAGTTCCACGTCGTCGACATGTCGGCCGTCACGGCGACGCGCGTGCCGCTGGAGGTGTAGAGGCCGGCCAGGCACTGGCTGGCGGTCAGGCCGGTGCCGCCGCTGCCGAGGTTCGCGCACAGGCTCGTGATCGTGGCTGCGTTCCGCAGGACGATCTCGATGAAGTAGATGTATCCCGTGCTGAGGGTTGTTCCGGTCGTGGAGCAGGAGGCCGGGTCCATCGTCCAGGCGACCAGGCCGTGGTCGCTGGGGCGCCACTCGTTTCTGGGAACGGTGGACAGGTCGACGACGACACCACCCGCGGTGCGCACCTTCGGGACACCGCCCTCGGAGTACAGTAGCGAGCCACCCGTCGGGTTGGTCGTCGGGGCGGGGGACGCGTCCTTGATGCCGAGGACACCGCCGCCTCCGCCGAGGTCGGGGGTGGCGGAGCCGATCTGGATGCTGCTGGTGTGCAGTGCCTGGCCTCGGTGAATGATCTGGCCGGCGGCGTTGATCTCGAACGCGACGTTGCCGTTGGTGTCCCGGAACTTGACGAGGGACTGGTTGGGCGACGATGCCGCCGTGACCTCCAGGCCGACGGTGTCGGGGTCGTTCTGCTGGATGAACAGGCGACCCGTGTTCGCGGGCCCGTTGATGGCGAGCGTGCCGGTGACCAGGTTGTCGACCATCCAGGCGCCCTGGCGCAGAGTGGCTGGACCTGGGCCGGTGTGGGAGGTCGCGTAGATGTAGCCCGCCAGGCCCTTCAGCGAGGAGTCTGCGGTGATGATGCCCTCGCCGTACGCCGGCAAGCCGTACCCGTACACGTTGGTGTCCGTGCGCTTCCGCTTTCGCAGATAGACGCCGTCGCCTTCGTCGGTGCCGTTTACGTTTCCATTTCCTTCGATCGTGTAGATGAAAACGGAGTCGAAGGCGTACACGATCCCGGTGTGGTCAGCTCCGCTGGGTCCCAGCATGACTTGTGCTCCAACCGCGGGATACCAGCTCCATCGGTTGGCTGCCTGCCACCAGGTAATGGAGGCGGAGCAATCCGCTGTGCGAGGGAAGAGGTTGGCGACACCGGCTCGCATAGCTACCCACGAGACGAATGTGTCGCACCACGACTGGCCATCCGCCCAAGCGAGGGTGGGGACTTCGTAGGCGTATCGGGTGAGGTTGTTCCAGCCGCCCTCGACATACCCTTCGTGAACGCCGACCTGGCTCTTGGCTACCGCTATGACAAGCGGCATCTGAGGAATAACCATGGGAACTCTCTGTCAGCTCGAAAGGAGCGCGTTGATGACTCCTGCGACGTAGGAGTGGCCGGCGTCTGACATGAAGAATGCGTCCGTACCTGCGGCGCCTGGATTTGCGGTATCGCCCCAGTACGACAGGGAGTTCCAGTAGTTCCACGAGTTCCGACCGAGAGCCCAGAGGTCGATGACTGCCGCCTGGAAAGTCCGGGCGAGAGCGTGGGCGCGGTCGACGAAGTCCTGATAGCAGAAGGTCGCGGTGTCTGCTGTTCCGACGTGAGGGAGAACAATGACGATGTCGGTGGCGCCGGTTGCGGCTCCGCCGTCTCGGATGTTGCTGAGGTGTTGGCGTACGTTGGTCGCCCAGGCGTCGGCGTCGATTCCGCTGACGATGTCGTCGAGGCTGACCGCGTAGATGACGACGTCGGCCGGGTAGGACGGTCCGCCGTTCCACGGGACCTTCAGCGCCGGCAGGTATTCGCTCGCAATGGCGTAGCGGCGGCCGAAGTTGTTGAGCACGACGCCGTTGGCGTTTTCGCCGGCCACACCGCAGACGGAGAGGTACTGGCTCGCGGTGCCGGTGTGCGTGAGCTTGACCGTGTGAGTGCCGACGGCCAGGCCGGTGATCTTGGTGGTGATGACCGCGAGGCCGGTGGTGGCCGTGTCGGTGACCGCGACCGCCGTGGCGCCGTCGATACTGTAGGACCAGGGCGAGTGCTGGCCGTCCGCGCCGAGCGTGTAGATCGTGACGCTCGTGCCTCTCACCGTGAAGGTGAGGTTGTCGCCGGGCGTCTTGGAGTACACGTAGCCCCAGCCGGGGCCCGCCATGAAGCCGCCGATGGCCCAGGTGCCGACCTGGCCGATCAGTTCGCTGGTCCAGGACGTGGTGCTGGTGTAGCCCATGATGCCCAGCGAGCTGAGCAGGGAGGTGTAGTAGCCGCTTCCGCCGTCGCCATAGGTGCCCTGAAGCGACGTGGTGAGGACGCCCGGCCAGCCCTTGGCACGCAGCTTGGATGCGGGGAAGCCTGCTGCGGCTGCACCGCCGACGACGGCGACGGTCGCTTTGCCTGCCCCGGTCTTCGCTGCGTCGCGCTTGACGCGCCAGAACTCGCCCCAACTCGGCGGTACGTAGTAGCCCTTCGTGGTGCTGAGGGTGGTGTTCGGGTTCGACGAGCCGCCCCCTGCGCTGGCCGGGAGCTGGCTCGCGAGGAGCTTTCCGTCGGTGCCGAGGGTGGCGAGTCCGCCGGCTACGGCGACCTGGGAGACGTCCAGGACGGTGTGGCCGCCCTGGGAGAGGGAGCCATCCGTGCCGAGCAGGCCAGGGCCGACGCGCTTCAGGTTCGCGTCGGGGTCCGCAGAGCCGGTACCGAACGCGACGACGCCGTCCGAGCCGACCTGGAGGCGCGGCTTGGTGTCGGAGGTCTGCTTCGCCGTGATGGCCTGCCCCTGGCTCGCGGACAGCGTGAGGTTCACGGGCTGGCCGAGCTGCTGGTAGCGGGCGTCAGCTTGGTCGGAGGTGACGTAGTCGGTGGAGGTGGTGGTGCCGCTGGTGACGGTGTCCGCGTAGGTGGTCAGACGCTCCTCGACGAAGGCGTCAGGACGTTCGTAGGTGGCCAATGGGGCTCCTTGATGTGCCGGGCGCTCAGCGCTCGCCGGCTCCCGCGGCGGGGATGTACTGGGCGAAGACGGAGTCCGCGGTCAGCTCGTCGGGCTTGACCTCGACGGCGGTGATGGACACGAGGACGTCCTGCCTGCGGATCTGCCCGAGGATGGACATCTGGGTGATGCGGAAGAGCCGGCCGTCGTAGGCGATCCGGTCCCGTAGGTACTGGTCGTTGTGGATGTCGGCCTGGGTGAGGCCGATCTTCTGCACCTGGGCGAAGACAGCCGAGATCTCCAGCGTGTCGACGGTGTAGAAGCCGCGGTCGTTCTCCTGGTCGCCGGCTTCTACGTGTGTGGCGTGCAGGACGGGCACGGGCCACGGGCCGTCGTAGGCCAGGCCGCCCTCGTCGCTCTCGTCGTAGATGTCGTTGGACACCGAACGGCTGTGGGAGAAGCGCCAGTAGGCGATGACGTCCCCGACGTGGCGCTGCCACGCGCGCAGCCCCCGGTCGATGCGCTCCCCCTCTTCCGTGGCGGAGAACCGACCGCGCTTCCAGTCGGCCCTACTCATGCGGCCCACCCGTTGTAGGTGGGGTTGGGGATGCCGGAGGGGTCGAGGTCGTGCTTGTCGATCTGCGGCAGCACCCGCTCCGGGTATGCGTTGTCGTCGTACTCGCGGTCGACGTAGACGGGCACATAGCGGCCGGTGGTGCGCGAGACCCTGCGGAGGTTGGCCATCTCGATCCGGAAGAGGCCGATGTTGAGCTGCCGACACAGTTCCTCGTACCGGTCGGTCATCACCGAGATCTGGTGCAGGACCTGGGTGTAGCGCTGGCTGCGGCTGACGTGGGTGCCTTCGCCCGTGCTGATGTCGACGTCGCTTGAAGCGTCGGTGGCGACCGCCCACAGCGCGTTGACCACGGCGAGGAGTACCAGCGGCAGCTCCTCGACGTCCGGGAGGTTGTCCAGCGTCAGGGCCTCGTCGGCGTACCGGATGAAGCCGTTCTGCGAGCGGTACCGGACGGTGACGTGGCGGTTGTGGCAGTGCTGGAGGACGGCGTCCCGCAGATGCTGGGCCAGTTCCTCGTCGGTGAACATGCCGGCGGCCGAGCCTTCGACGATGAGTGTCTGGCCGAGCGGGAGCGGTGCGTGCTGGCCGAGGAGCGTGATGCGCCCCTCACGTCCGTCGACCTGGTAGTCGGTGCCGGCGACCAGGTCGTTGAGGGCCTGGCCGTTGAGGAGGCTGACGCGGGCCAGGGTGACGTTGACGGAGCTGAGGTCGTAGTCCGTCAGCTCTCCCGTGCCGGCGAGGACGTCGCGGAAGCCGCTTCCGAAGTCGCCGAGTTCGGAGCGCATGCGGGCGAGGATTCGGGTCAGCTCTGCCATGAGTCGAGCCCAATCGCCAGGCCGCCAGTGCTGAGCATGAGGTTCTCGTTCTGGCTGGCGGATACGGGGGAATCGAGCTGCCACACCGCGATCACGGCCCCGGCCGTCCCGCTGGCAGCGCTGACGAGGGCGGCGTGTGTGGCGACCACGCCCATGCCACCGGAGGCGGTGAAGGGCCCGAAGAACACGGGGGCGGAGTTGGACTGGCTTGATCCGCCGCCGTCAGGTGACCCCGCCAGGGTGAAGGGCAGCGCCTGGCGGCTGTATCCGGTCGCGGACACTTCGAGGGTGGCCATGGTCGTCAACGTCGTCTGCCGGCCCGGATCGGCGGTCAGCAGTGCCAGGTACGCGCTTCCGGAGCCGTCCGTGCGGGTGCCGATCAGACCACTGAGCCAACTGCCGCTGGTGTCTGTCTTGGCCTGCGCCGAGAAGCCGTTGAGAAACGCGACCGGGAGGTAGTCCGCGAGTCCCGCCAGGCTCTGCTGCTGGTACAGCTTCAGGAGGTACGACCGGATCATCGAGGCGGAAGGAGCCGAAGAGCTGCTCGCGGTGGCGGTCGCGAACTGGAGCGACGCACGCTCGGCGACCTGAGTGAGGTATCCGGACATCACGCCACCTTGATCGTCAGTGAGCCCGACTGCGCGAGCAGCGATTCGCCCTGGGCGGCGGTGACGGGAACGTCCAGCGGCCACACAGCCAGCACGGCGTAGTCGGTGCCGGTCGGAGCCGTGACCAGAGCCATGTGCGTCACAGCAGCGCCGGAACCGGTGGGATCGGTGAACGGACCGAACACGACGCTGCCGACAAGGTCGACCTCGGCAGGTGTCCCGGACTGGATGACGAACTGTCCGCCGGTCTTGGGCGCGGACAGGGGTACGACCTGCCGCTGATAGCCGGCTGCCGCGAGTTCGTTCGCCACGCTGGCCGCGACGTCTCCCGGATCGGCCGTCGACAGCGCCAGGTACACCGACCCGCTCGGGTCGTCCGGCAGCGCCTGAACCGTAGTTCGCACGGCAGCGGAGCCCATCGCGTCGACCTGGTCCAGGAGGTGAAGGAGGTACGCCTTGGGCGCCCAGGCTCCTGGGGCACTCGCGTCTCCCCCACCCCAGTGCCGAACCTGGTGCGCCTTCAGCAGCCGGTCGGCCACGGCGTCGGTGCCGGAGGTGCTGTCCTCCCCGCCCCCGGTCATGAGGGTGAGCAGGGCATGCGCAGCCTGCCGGGTGAGGTATCCGCTGGCCATCACACACCGCCAGTCGGGGCGGGGTCCGGGGCGGACGGAACGACAGGCTGTTCCGGCGCGGTCGGCGCGGCTGGCAGGTCCGCCTGGAGGGTGAAGGCGGCGTCGAACGTCGAGACCGCGATGGCGAGTGTGCGGTCGACCGACGCGCCGGGGAAGGTGACCGTGTCCTCGTAGGTGGAGAGGACGACGTCTTCGACGCAGTAGCCGACGCCGGCTGTGCCGGGCGGGACGATCTCGAACGGCGTCACCACGGAGCCCTGTGGGACGGAGCCAACACCGTTGCCGTAGCCGCCTTCAGCCGTCAACACATAGGGCTGACCGAGCTGGATGTCACTCACGAGATTTCTCCTGGAAGGGCGCAGACGAAAAGGGGGGAGAGGGAGACCCCTCTCCCCCGTGGGCTCAGGGGCTGGCTCAGTGCCAGATCAGGCCCTTCTCCTCCAGGTGGTCGGCGACGTACGCCGGTACCCGGTAGGGCACTCCGACCTCGAAGGTCAGGTAGTTGCCCTGGCCGATGACGACGTCGGTGAGGTTGGTGTTCACGCGGATCTCCCGCGGTGACTCCTCGACGACGACCGGCTGCTCCTCCACCTCGGGCCGGGGCTTGTCGACGTAGTCGACGACCGTGTTGGACTTCTCGGCCTCCGCGACGAACGTGGCCGTCGCCATGGTCTTCGCACGTTCCTGGGCCTCGGCGTCGCGCTCCGCCGCGAGCTTCTCCGCCTGGCGGCCGGTGAGGTCTCCGGCGGCCTTTCGGGCAGTCGCCATGTGGTTCTCCTACTCAAGACAATGTTGTGGGATCTCCACAAGCAGGCTCCATGTCGGAGCCCGCCTGCAAAGGGTGTTTGCGAAGACCGAACTTCGCCATAGCGAATGCCTTAGTTGGTCTCAGCGATGACCACGGACGCGTCGGTGATCAGGCCAAGCCCGAAGATCGAGTACCAGGCCAGCAGGTGTTCACGGCCGAAGTCCTGGACGCCGCCGTCCCTCAGCTCGACGGGCAGGGAGATGGCGTGACCGAAGGCGTTGTCACCAATGCAAATGCTCTGATAGACGTCCGCCGGGGTCGTACCGTTGCCGTTGTCGATCTTCTTCGTCTGTGTGGTCTCGATAAAGATCACGTCGTCGATCCGGCCGATCTCGCCGAGGCTGAACGCGCCCGGCTGCGCGTACTTCGAGGACTCGATCCAGGTCGGGTCCTCACGCAGCCAGCGCGACTGGTGCGGGTGGACGAAGCACACGTACACATCGCCGAGACGCGGGATGTTGCGGGTCGCGAGGGTCTCGACCATGTCCTTGACCAGGGCCGAGGTGAACCGGTAGTTGCCGGTCAGGCCGGCGCGGTTCGCGGCCGGCGCACCCTTGTCGTACGGGGAGACGCGCGTGATCGCGTTACCCGTGGTGGCCCACTTGTCGTAGCCGTACAGGACGGACGACGCCTGGAGCAGGGTGTCGCGCGCCTGCTCGTCGAGGTACTTGGCCATGTTGCGGCCCAGGAGCCGCGAGCCGGACGCGAGCACGTCGTCGAAGGACGAGTTGAGGAGCAACTCGCTGACCGCGATGGCGTAGCCGTGCTCGGAGACGGTGATGGAGAACTGGGACGCCGTGAGGGCGTGCGTCTCCATGCGGACGCCTTCGACGAGCTGGCTCGCCGAACCCAGGTTGTCGTACCGCATGAAGTGGATCACGAGGCCGGGGGAAACGCCCAGCTCGGTCTTCTTGACTGCGAACTGCTCGACAATTCGCGTTGTTACCCGCTGGATGCGGGGCCAGGTCATTTCTGCCTGGCTCTTACGGTTTTCCATCCCGCAAGATCGGACTATATCTTCGCCTCCAGTTCCAGCTCACTTCTCACCTAAGAGCTGGACCTGTTGGAGGTGCCTCGCGTGTAGTCTCTACGGAGTCCCAGGTGTTGGGTTCCCTCGGT
Organism: Streptomyces sp. NPDC057253; assembly: GCF_042669125.1. Classification (NCBI taxonomy): domain Bacteria; kingdom Bacillati; phylum Actinomycetota; class Actinomycetes; order Kitasatosporales; family Streptomycetaceae; genus Streptomyces; species Streptomyces sp. NPDC057253. The sequence continues at coordinate 66,320 of NZ_JBHUXV010000010.1, forward strand.
ATTCCCCGTGCTACGAATGAGTGCTACGAGGAGGAGGGGTTCACCGATACAGCGTGGTTCTCACTGACGCATCACTGCGTCAGGCGGCCCGAGACCGGAGAATCGGCATCGACTGAAACAGGATTTCCTTCGACCAGAGTTCCTGGATGGCCGGGGAAAGCTGCGAGTTCGAGCCGGAGTAGTTGGTCGGAGACGCCGACAGACGCGGCGTACCGGTGATGGCAGATGCCATACTTTGCTTCCTTACTTGTGCGGCGGATTAGCCGAACATGCCCTGACGCGCCGCGTTGCCAGCGGCCGGCAGGAGCTGACCGCGGAGCTTGGCGTACTCACCCATGGACATGTTCTTGATGTCGCCAGCGGAGTACTGGCGGTAGCCGGCGTCCGTGTCGGCCGGGCCGACGCCGTAACCGGTGGGAGCGGTGCCTCGCATCGAGGCCCGCGCAGCGACCTGGGTCTGCTGGATCTGGGCGACGATCGCGGCCGACTTGGTCTTCATCAGCTCGACGCTGTTGCGCAGTTCGTCCTCGGTGTTGCCCTGGACGAGATCAGCCAGTTCGGGCGCGATGTCGTCGGCAGCAGCGGCCAGAAGCTCGCTGCGCACGGCCTGAAGCCGCTGGAACTCCTGCTCGCGTGCGAAGAGTTCCCGGTCCTGCTCGTACTTGGACTGGAGGTCGGTGAAGCGGCGCTCCCACTCCTCCTCGCGCTCCTTGAGCAGGCTCTTGGCGGACAGTTCCGCCTGGCGCTTCGCCTCTGCCTCGTCCTCGGCCTTCTTGCGGGCGGAAACCTCGGAGGCTTCCTTCTCCTCGCGGGCCTTGCGGGTGGCCTCCAGCTCCTCCTTGGTCGCCTTCAGGATCTCGTCCTGCTGGGACAGGCGGCCGTACAGCTTCTCGCGCTCCTCGCGCCGGACCTTCTCCAGGTCCTCGGCGGTGAAGCGGCCCTCAGCCGGCGGGGTCGTCGGCTCCTGGGGAACGATCGGGACGGTGATCACCGGCTCGTTCAGGTTGCCGTTGGGGGCAGGGGCGGTGGCGGTGGCCGGAACAGTCATTAGCTCGTCTCCTGGTTACTGGCATCCTCCGAATTCCGGCTCTGCGGCAGCTTTGTGCCGTACGCCATGGTCACGAATTGGTCGATCAACGATTTGGTGTCCACACCGAGGTCGATCCCGGTTGCTCCGGGAAGAACTCCGGTCTGAGCATTGCCAGCGGGAGATCCGGACTGATCCGGGGTTCCCCCGCTTGACGGGGCTGGCTTACCACTTTCCTCAGTAGCAATTCCAGTCATCTGGAGAATAGCAGAGGAAATGGTTGCCTTGATAAGCTCCAGGGCTCCCTGCTCGACGACGTCCCGGCGCTGCTCGCTGAACATCTCTTCCAGTCGCTCGTCCGGGAATTCCTCCCCGAGTTCGACGAGGGCATTGCGCTTGGATTCCAGACCGATGGCGAGCTTGGCCTGGATCTCGTTGAGCTTGACGAGGTTGTCAACTGGCAGAGGGCTCGGCCAGACGCAGTCGACGTTGTAGACGTCCGCGTCATTGGGGTCGAGGAGGTCGGGCTGGAAGTCTTCGGTCTTGATGCCGTCGGTGTACGGGTCGTACAGCAGGGTCTCGGGCTCGTGACAGAAAAGCGTTCGCAGCACCAGCTCATTGATCCGCTTGATGCCGACGCCGTAGTTGAGCTGCTTCAGCGAATTCTTGTTGATCAGCGGGTACCACTGAATTGAGAGGGCAACTCCCGACGTGTTAGAAATCGGCTGCATCTGCCCCAGGGCGCTCTCCGGAACACCCGTTATCTCGTGCATGGCCAGCTTCAGCGTCTGGATGTAGCCCATCGGCCCGCCGAGATCAACACCGTTTTCGAGGTTATAGACCTTGGCCTTCTCGGGCAGACCACCCCAGATCTTCCGTGGACCGCGCTCCAGGTTGGTCGCTTTCGCGCCCTGGATGATTGTGGTCGGCGATGCATGGTAGTTGATAATGTCCGAGACATCGGTCATCTTCTCGTTCAGCTCACGGTTGATCGAGATGATGTCGCCGATATCGGAGAGACCCCAGGGCGAGCCGGACACGGCTATGTTCCGGATATGAGCGATAGGGAGTATGCCGAGCGGATTGGGGCGGGAGTCGATCAGCTCATCGTTGAGGAACTCGTCGATCTGCGTGTCGGTCAGCCGCTCGGTGTAGGTCATCATGACCCGCGCCCCGTCTGCGCCGGTCGTCCAGAACTTATAGCGGAGGCGAAAGGCGACGAGACGGTCTCTGTCGTGCGGGTGGTATTCCGGAAAGCAGTGAGCGCTGTTCAGGGGGAGGATGCGGACGCGTCCCGGATGAGTACCGCCGGCCGAATCGACCCACGCGGGCTCGTACGCGACCTTCACGAAGGAGTCGCCCGTGACGCTGCCCTGCTCGCCGATGGTGTTCAGCAGGGACTGCTTGCTGTTGTCGACCTCCCAGACTCGCTTCAGGAGCGCCGGCACGATGTGCTCGTACCGCTTGGGAACCGCGAACTTCACACCCTTGGAGAAGCAGAAGTTGTTGATGTAGCGCGCGAACGTCGCCACGTAGTTCAGGGTGATCTGCGGTTCGCCGGCTTCTCTCCTGTAGGCCCAGTGGTGGCCGAGGTAGAAAGCGAAGTTGGTGGCGTACCGGTTCAGCCGCGGGCCATGAATTTCGAAGTCCTGGTCCGACAATTCCACCAGGCCGAGCGGGCTGATGGAGATGGTGAGGTCCGAGCCAGCCGCGCGCTGATTCGGCGGAAAGAAGGCGAAGGACAACCGACACATCCTCGACTAAGCACCGAATGGTGCACCTGTAGGGAGGCGCGGTGCTACGAATGGATGTGACGAATTGCGCTATGCCCAATCCTCACACGGGGGCCGCTGGGAGTGTTAGCGCAGCACAAAGGCCCCCCAGCGGTTGGAGGGCCTTTATGGGAAGCCGGGTTGGCTACTGCGGCGAAACCTTGTGCAGCCCGATCGCGTGTCGGCGTCGTGCCACCTCTTCGGCGTCCAGGCCGTACTTCTCGGCGATCTCCTCGTCGGTGCTGCCGAGGACGTACTCCTTGACGAGCGTCGGGTTGGACAGGTCGTCGGGGGTGGCCATGGTGCCTCCTGCTGGCGGAACGGTGGTGCATCACCATCCTCACCCGGCAGGCGCCCTGCGACCAGCCTTGACCAGTGTGATCTCAGTCGGTGGTCTTGGCGTAGTTCGGGCGCTCCTGGTGCCGGCCGTCACGGACGACCATCTCGAAGCGCTGCTCCGCGCCGTGGCCAGCGCCATGGGCGAAGCCTCCGAGGAACTCGGGAGCCTCGGGCCAGGCCGCGGAACCGACGTGGGCCCGCTCGCGCATGGTCTCGTCCGCCGGCTTCTCGAAGACGTTGACGTTGTGGTTGTTCCGGCCCGGCGCGGTCTGGTAACCCTGCATCACACCCTTGCCGAATTCCTGCGGAATGTCGGTGTCGGTGGCGACACCCTCCTCGAAGCGGAGGCGGCCCCGACGGGCGGTGTTGACGCCAGCCTTGACGCCGTAGTCGTACTGGCCCTTCTCCGGGAAACTCGGGTTCGGGGCGAGATTTCCTGCCATGCGTTCCTCAATTCCTTACGAGACGTCTCGGAATCAAGGGTGATGGGGATTTCAGGAAAGTGTTATAGGGCCGCTTCTCCGCAGGGCTGCCCGTCAGCGCGGTGCCGGAGGCTTCCGGTGCTTGCCCTTACCGGGACCGAGTGGGTTAACCGTTAGTCCCGGTGCCGCAGTCACTTGAGAATCGGGGAACAGGATGCGCTTCGCCTCGGCCAGGTTCTCTGCGAATCCGTGTGCTTCCCATACGTGTCCGTTCCAGCGCTCGATCGCGCGTGGTGCGTCCGGTCGCAAGTGCGAGCCACGGGGACCCTCGCCCGAGTAGATCGGGACGGCGCGAAGCTGGCCGATCTTCGCATCACGGCGCTCCGCCCACTCCGACAGCGGTTCGTCGTCCATCGTGCCGTTCCCTACTGTCGCCGCTGGCTGCTGACTGGCTGGGGCCTACCACCCATGCACAGAGATGGGCTCGCCCTTGAGGTACGCAGCGATGCCAAGCGCGTTGTACGGAACCGTGTTCTCGGGGAGCTGGTCGGGCCGGTGCCAGGAGAGGCCGGCGCACTTCTCCTCCTCGGCGTTGTACGGCTCCCCCTCCCAGTGCGTCGCCAGTAGGAACCACCCGATGCGCTGCTCGCCTTCCGGGTTGAGGTACTGCATCACGTGCACCGGCCGTAGAGCTGCGGGGGCGACGTCCACGCCAACCTCCTCGCGGAGTTCGCGGGCACCGGCGCTGATCACGTCTTCGCGGTCATGATCGACCTTGCCGGAGGGGAGGTTGAGCTTCCCGTCGGCGTATCCGGTGTTCATGCGCTCGGCGAGCAGGATGTGCCCGTCACGCTCAAGGATCACCATTACATCGACGATGGGGCGGACTGGCATTAGGGCCCTTCCTGTGGCGTGCTGAGACAGGAGGGACCCTAGCGCCTGCGCTGGCTTCAGACGGCGGTGAGCCCCATTTCCCCAACGCGGGCGACGGTCCACTGGACACGCTCCGCAACGCTGAGTCCGGTGGGCATTTCCAGCAGCGGGACGTTGACAGCTCGGCACGCCTCGAAGATGGCCTCGTCGGCCTCATCTTGGATGGCGAGGACCTTCTCCCGCATACGGTCGCCGCCGGCCTTCTGGTCGTACCGATCACGGCAGTACACGATCGCGTCGTACGCCATGGGCATCCACGCCCGGCAGAGCGATTCCGCTGCGGCGAGGACGGCCCCGGTGCCCGGTTCGCTGCCGTCGAGGACCAGACGGGCAAGGGCGATCACGTTCATCGGCGTCTTGTCGGTGATCAGCATCTGGTGGTTGCGCGCCGTGCGCAGCGGGATGGAGAGCTGCTGGCCAAGAAGGTCGATCTCGGCGGGGAGGTCGAAGTTGCCCTTGCCGTGCAGCACGATCTCTTCCATGAAAGGGCTGGAACGTGCGGGCTCGCCAGTGCATGTGACGTTGGTGCCCTGCTCACGCAGATGGGCAGTCAGCGCGTGGACGAGCGTTGTTTTGCCTGCCGCTTGGGTGCCCTCGACGGCGATGACGCGGCAGTCACGGACGGGCATGAGTCCTCCAGGAGTGCGGTGAATGTTGGGCCGTCGAGCCAGGACCATGCGCCTTTTGCCCCGGCAGCGAGCGCCTGGTTGACGTTCATGCCTGCCGCCGGCCACTGCCCGAGATCGGCAGTCCGAGCGGCGACGTAGGCCGTGGAGAGGGAATGGCGCAGGTTCAGGACGCTCACGCGTTCCCGGCCCTCCGCCTGTCCGTCGTCGAGCCATCGGCGGTGCCAGGCAGGCATGGACACCTTGAGGAGTTCGGGCTGAGTGACGTCCAGGCCCAGCTCCGTGCACACGTCAACCAGACGGCGGGAGGCACCCGTGAGGAGGTGCCCGGCGTCGAAGCGTGTGTCCAGGTAGTAACTGCCGTCCGGGTCGGCATCCCGGCGCTGCTTCCACTGTGCGCGGGACTGCTGCAACGACCGAATGGCGTCCGTGGGGGCGTTGGCCTCAAGGACAGCTAGGTCGGAACAGAACTGATGGCCGGTGATGATGTCCGCCGAGTCCTCGGCCGAGGCGACGGTGGCCGCGGCGTGCCGCACAAGTTCGTCCATCTCGTCCGGATCCTCGACATAGATGCTCGTCCACTCGAACGGCACGATGGTCAGATCGGAGGTGCCGGAGGTGGGAAGGTCGAGCCACACGATGCTGTAACAGAAGGGCCGCTGACCATTCTTGATCGTGTAGTTCTTCAACCACTCGGCGTCGATGGAGGCGATCCGAGCCACGCCGGAGCGACGCGGAGGCGGCTGCATCCGACGCTGTTCGCCCATGCTGCTCTTGATGATCATTCGGGATGTTCCTGACCTAGGACCGGGCCGCGCGCGGGGATACGCACGGCCCGGTCGGACGCTACTAGCCGTGACTGGTCGGCACGCCGCCCAGGATGGAAGGCGCAGCTTCCCATGCCACCTGGGTCAGGATGTCGTAGACGCTCAGCGGTTCGTCCCAGTGGAGACGACCGACGTGCTTCCCGCCCAGCAGAGCGGTGATGACTGCGGACGACAGGACGTTGCTGGCGAGGCCGTCGGCGGAGACGTCTGCGGCGCGCTCCTCGGCGAGAGCGTCACAGGCATCCTGCGCGCTGGCCTGCTGTTGCCAGCCGGCGAACGCCTTGAGCGGCTCCAGGCCGTGCGCCGTCGCGGTATCACTGACGAGCCCGGCCGGACCGAGGTCGTGACTGGTGTCCACGCAGCGAGCCGTGCTCGGGTCGCGGGTGGTGCGGTTCTTCCACGCGTCGGCGACCGCGTTCACGCCCGGCTGCCGCGGCTCGCCGTCGGCACGGGCCAGGTGTTGAAGGACGTGGAAGTCGTCGGCGCCATTGTGCCAAGCGATGACCTGCGCCTTGCGGCGGGCTTGCACGAGCAGGATGTCGAGCTGCTGGACGATCGCCGCCGTCTGGCCCATGGCGTCCGGGAGGAGGACGCGATAGCCGAAGTTGGCGAGCGAGGGGACAACTGCCAGAGCACGAGTGCGGTGGATCTTCATGAACACTGCGGCGGCACCCATGAGGACCGGATCGTCACCCGCCTCCCCCCACATGAGCGATATGGCCGTCAGCCACGTCGCCGGCTTCTGCACGGGACGTGTGACCGATCCGAAGGGCGTCTCCGGCCACCCCAGGTTCGTGCGCTGCTGCACGTCATACCCCCTGAGCGACGGCGTGGATCGAGCGGCCGACGTACTTCGAGACGTGGTTCTTCTTGAAGCGGTACCGCTTCCAGATCTCGGTGATGGGCTCTTCCAGGACGTTGCCCAGGTTCTCCCACAGGTCCGGGGCGTCGTAGACGGGCCAGGCGCGGGCGACGCCGTTCGGCTCGACCACGATCATGTGCCCCTCGTTCTCCGGGGTCCACGCCGTCAGCCGCAGCGCTGGTGACCACTGCTGCTCGGCGCGCTGCTCCTTCAGGCGCGAGAAGGTCGTCTCAGCCTCCGCGGTGGTGATGAACTCGTGGTCCGCCAGGTTCAGGGCGTTGCCCTTGCGCAACGGCAGGATCAGCTTGACCTTGGTCGCGTCGAGCACGTCCGCGATCTGGACGGTGAACGGCAGCACGGACAGGGTCGAGCGGTATACCACCGCCGACAGGGCGAGAGGGATGTCGGCCTCCTGGAGGACACGGACGCCGGCCATCGTCTTGTCGTAGTCACCGCGGACGCGTTTGAAGGCGGCACGGGGACCCTCGAAGCCGACGTTGGCGTAGGCGATCTTCCCGGCGATGTTGCGCGCGTGGTCCAGGGCGTGTGTGGCGTTCGTGGGCACTGCGACGATGTGGTGCAGGTGGAAGATGTCGACGACTTCGCTGAAGTCCTTGCGCATCAGCGGCTCGCCTCCGGAGAGGAAGACCCGGCTCACGCCTGCCAGGTTCTGGCGGATGGTGTCGAGCTGGTTGAGGGTCGGGTCCGGCATCTGGAGGACCTCGGAGCAGAACGAGCAGTCGAAGTCGCAGCGCTTGGTGACCTGCACGATCACGGACAGCGGAACGGTGAGCGCGTTGACCAGGGTGTCGAGGTCCGTGTCGGCCGGGGCGTCGAAGTGCTGGCCGTTGTACGCGTACGCGACACCCCCGCCCAGGTCCCGGCGGCTCTGCGCGGGGACGGTGGGCAGTCCGAGATCGGTCATGGTTCCTCCGTGTTGTGGACGGTCAGGGAAGGTGGAGCCCGCCGGCAAGCACAGGGAGACATGCAGATTGGCACCTGCCGGCGGGTGTTCTGGGACGAGCCCTCGGCCCTACGCCAGCCCCTGGCGCTTCAGTTCCTGGAGCTTGGCCGCAGCGTCGGATGCTGCTTCAGCACCGACTTCGCGCGCAGCTGGCGGAAGGCCCTCGTCTTTGCTGATCCCAACTCCGGCACCAACGGCGCGGATCAGGCCGAACAGCTCGTCGTCTTCTTCGTCTTCGGTTGTCAATGCGCTTCTCCTCGCGGCTATTTACGGACCCCGCCCCCGCTGTGACCTGTCCTTCTGAGGTCAGGGGAACCTCCAGTTCGAACAGCGGGGGCGGGGCGATCAGGACTCGCTCATGGCGAGAGGTGGGGACGGGGTGTTCCACCGACGAGCGGGAGGGCCAGCACAGGGCGGCAGTGCCAGACGAAATCGAAAGGGCCAGCCGAGAGCTTCAGCGTGAAGTCGTCACCGCGGCCGAGGGCATCAACGGCGTCACGCCAGTCAGCCGCCCTTCGGTCCCACAGGTCGGCCATCGCGAAGAGACCTACGGCGGAGCCGATCACACGCACCTGGATGCGCGCCCACCGAACGGCCGCAACCGGTGTCGGCGCGACACCAGACCTGATGCGGGCTCCCCCAGCGTGACTCCACTCGCACCAGAAGCCTGCGACCGGCGCCACCGTGTGCTGCGTGGCGAGGGGAAGTGCTGGCGTGCGCCGGAGCAGCATCGGGTGGTCAGGCCGCATTGTCGTCCTTGATCTGTTTCTCGGCGACCAGATGGTCGATGAGGTCGGAGGTCGCAAAGGCCCGGCGCCGTGCAAGTCCCAGCGCCTGCCGGTACACACCGACCGATTCGTCCCGCAAGAGGCGGCCACGCGCGATGATGGCAGCGGTTTCGGGGCTGGGCCGGAAGACTGGGTCCGCTTCGGCGATGACGCTCAGCCGCTCAAGGGCGTCGCGTAAGCGGTCACTGACCGCGTCGAGTATCCCGGCGGCCGGCTGCTGCTCCCCGAGCACCTGGTCCAGGTCTTCGTAGATGGCGTCGAGGTCCAACGGCTTCCAGTGGGCCATCTTGGACAGCATGCTGCCGAGCTGGTGCGGTTCCATGGGCGGTGACCACTGCGGAATGGCGGCAGGATTTGGATGCAGGCTCAACGCGACCGCAGCCATCAGGACTCCACCCCGGAGTCCGACTGCTCCGGCAACTCCAACTCGGCCCAGACGATCTTTCCCCAGCCTTTGAGTTCGTAGCCCCACTTCGTACTCATCAGCGCAACCAGGTGCAGTCCACGGCCGCTTTCGGAGTCGGGGCCTGCCTCACTCGGGCTGGGGATCTTCCGGCTGGTGTCCGACACAATGATCTTGACGGTCCTGTTTCCGGGGCGCGAAACCCTGATGCGGAAGCGCCGGCAACTCGAATGGGTGATCGCGTTGGCCACGAGTTCGGACGCAACGAGGACGCCGGCCTCTGCCTGCTCAGCTATGCCCCACAGCGACAGGGCTGCCGCCACAAGCCGACGAGCCTTCGCCGCCGACTCGGGTGCGCAGTCCCACGTCTCCGTATAGCTGGGAACGTCTGTCCCAGAAGCCCTGACAGCAGTCATCGTCACGAGGTCGTCCCTCCGTGGGGGTGGGTCGCCCGACCCCGTCGGGGGAAGCGGGGTCGGGCTCTCTCCACGCCGCAGAGATGCGGATGCCGTACGGATGGGGTTCGGCGCTCTGCGACTGATGTCCAGTCAACGACCGCCGCGAGACGAAATACAGGAAGGGTTCCGTTTCTGCGCAACCGCCCCAACCGGAAGACTTTAAGGTCTCATTACCTGACGCCTGGTCGCGGACCGTCACTCGGGGCTACCGTCGTTTCATGGGAGAGAACCCCGCCCTCAAAGGCCGCATGGACGAACTGGGTCTCACGCAGGAAGAGTTGGCGTACAAGCTCAACGACGCCCTGTGGGACATCACCGGACGGCCGGGGGACATCTCCGCGCGAACGGTCCGGAATCTGCTCAACGGATCGAGCCGCCGGCCGATCGGCCGCACGTGCGCGGCACTTGAGCGTGTGTTCGGCTGTCCTGTAGAGGATTTAGGGTTCAGCGCACCACGCTCCATGCAACATCCTCCGGAGGACCCTGTGCGGCGTCGCCAATTCCTCGCATCAACCACCGGATCGGCTGCCGGCGCAGCTCCTCTGATCAGACAGCGGCGTTCGGTCGGCATGTCCGACGTCCAGCGCGCGACGGCAGGGATGAACGCGCTGATCGAAGCGGATGACCGTCACGGTGGGCACAAGAAGCTGGCAGCGGCTGCCATCGAAGGTCGTACAGAGGTCCTGGACCTCCAGCAGCGCAACGCCAGCCAGCGCGTAAGGGGTGCGCTGTACGCACTCGCCGCCGAGTTCACCACCATAGCCGCCTGGGCCTACATCGACCTGCGGGAACTGGCCGAGGCTCAGAGGCATCTCCACGAGGCGACGACCTTCGCCGGCCTCTCCCAGGATCCGCCCACGGAGATGCGGGTCTGGATGAACCAGACCATGCTCGCCTACCAGCGCAAGAACTGGCCGGAGCAGCTCGCTGCGGCACAGGCGGCACAGGCGTCCACGGCCGCGCGACGAGATCCGTTCTTCGGCTCGATGGGCCGGGTCCGTGTCGCACTCGCGTGTGCCACGCTGGGTGACACACGGACAGCCGAGCGGTCCCTCGGCGGGGCTCAGGAGTCGCTCCGCAAGGCATCCGAGGAGGAGCGCCCGCGGTGGACAGCCTTCTACGGCACCGCCGAACTGAACCACCTGGCCGCCATCATCATGAACCGCAACGGGAAGCACGCGGAGGCCGAGGCCATGGCGCACCGTGCGCTGGGCAAGATCCCTCCGGAGTTCCGTCGAAACCGGGCCCTGGCGACATGCCAACTCGCGAGCGCGCAATTGCACCAGGGGGAGCCGGAACAGGCGACGCGAACGGCCGCTAACGTGTTCGCGATCATGGATGGCGTGCCACTACCTGGACGGATGAGGACCCTGGTTGGAGACTTCCATCGAGACCTCTTCCGCCTGGCGCCGTCCACGTCCTTCGCCCGCGACTGGGCGGAACTGATGCGAGATGAATGGAGTCGAGGGTGACCAGCGTGACCGACCTGCGGCACTTCCAGCACGGCAGCCTGCCGGAGGGGTTCAAACAGTTGCTGATCGATGTGCACGCGGACGCTTACGCCGACGCCATGGACGACGAGTTCAACCAGCGCTTCCCGTGGTTCGTCGACCACTGGTCGGGCATGGAGGGCTTCACCTGCGTCGTGGCGTTCGACGATGAGGAGCCAACGGGATTCGCCTACGGTGCACCGCTTCAGCCCGGCCGTGAGTGGTGGCGCAAGACCGAGTACAAGCCGAACAACGGGTACACCTCGACCTACGCGGTCTCCGAGGTCATGGTCCGGCCGCAGTGGCGCAAGCAGGGGATCTCCGAGCGACTGCACGAGGCCCTGCTGAAGGCCCGTACCGAGGACCTGGCCGTGCTGCTGGTCGACGTGACTCACCCGAAGGTGCAGTCGCTGTACGAGACATGGGGCTACGACAAGGTGGGTGAGCAGCGGCCGTTCGCCGACTCGCCCCTCTACGCGGTGATGGTCAGGGAGCTGCGAGCAGCGGCCTGAACGGACGACGCCCCGCTTCCCGTGCGGGAGGCGGGGCGATCGTGCGTCAGTAGCCGCCGGTCGGCGGACTGAGGGAGTAGATCCGGGGCGGTTGGATCTCCTGGTAGTCCATGTCGACGGCCAGGTCGTGGAGCCTGAGCGGGCCGGTTGCGTTGTAGGGGACGCTGATCATGAACTTCCGGCCGCCGGGGACGATCTCGTGCACGCTGTAGAAGAACGGCTCGTCGAGGTCGGGATCGTTGCCGGCCGGTAGGTCGACGCTGACGGTGCCGTTGACGACCTTCAGCCGGCGGGCGTTGGGGACGACCAGGTCCCCAGTGGCCTTGTCACGGTATCTGCGGTCGGCCTGGACGAGCACGGAGCCGGGCAGCGGCTGGCCGCCCTCGGCCATGTACGTCGCCGTGACCGTCTGGACGGCGATGTCGGCGGGGAAGGGGGCCGGCGGGGTGGTCGTCGGGGTTCCGGGGCCGGGTAGCTGGTTGATCGCCGTCCAGCCGGGGATGTTGTACGGGTCGTCGGCGTCGTAGGTGTGGTAGTTGGGGTCGAGCGTCACGCTGGCTCCTAGGCGGCCCTGCCGTAGAGGAAGTTGCCCTCTTCCTGGACCTCGGGCATGGACAGGTCGGCGGTCATGTAGACGGCGTTGGCAAGGGAGTCCACGTAGTCGTCGTGGGCTCCGGCCTCCTCGGGCGCGTGGACGATGACGTTCGGCCCCTGGAAGTCGAGTTCGGCGTCTTCCATCTGAGTGCGGAAGCGCTGGAATGTCTTGGTGCGCTTGACCTTGGAGTGCGCCGGCCAGGAGATGTTGTCCGTGCGCATCAGCTCCATCAGGTGCTTCCATCGCTTGGACTGCGCGCCGCGGTCGGATGGCAGGTCGATGATGTCGACACCAGGCAGAAGGACACGCAGCCGGCTGGCCACCACGTCTCCGATGCCGCCCGCGTCGATGCCGATGGCCAGGACGTTGTAGTTCGCCAGCGCATCACAGATGCGGTAGTACTGCTCCTCCCAGCCGAGGCCGGCCAGGTCGAACCAGTTCAGGACCCTGTGCTCGTAGTTGCCGAACTCGTCCGGCCGGTCCCAGTCCACCCAGACGACCGTGACAATCGTGCTGTCCTGCTTGCGGGCGGGGTCGATGCCCACGATGACTGGCGTGCGGTGCCAGGCGTGGACGATCTGCATCGACCTGTCCCCCAGCTCTTCCATCCGCTCAGAGGTGGTGAACATTCCTCGGTCGAGCAGCCATTGCAACCGGTAGGAGAGGCGGAACTCGTCGCTGTCCTCGCCGATCGTGAGCATCTCGCCGCGGATGTAGACGCCGTAGTCGGGGTGCGCCTTGGCGACGTCCTTCCAGGTGGCCTCGAAGTGGTTCGCCCGTGCGCCGCGGCTGGTGGCGAACCGCTTGTTCTGCTGGATGATCTTGTAGAAGATCCCCTTGGTGTATGTGGGGGTCCCGGTCAGGATCATGGAGCCTCGGGTCGAGGCCAGCATGGGCGAGATGCTCTTGTTGACGACCTTCTCGTCGGCGACCTGCGCCTCGTCGATCAACACCACGTGGTACGTGCGGCCTTCGATCTGGGCGCGCGGGTGACAGGTCTGCTTGCGTACGAGGCTGCCGCACTTGACCAGGCGCAGCTCCTTGCCCTTTCCGACGACCTTCTCGTCGATCTCGGGGTCGGCCATCAGCTCCTGGGCGCGCTCGGAGGTCAGCCGGCTGACGATACGGCCGTAGATGTTGTCCGCCATGTCGTCGACCGGGGCAAAGGCTCCGAGCCAGACGCCCTCACGGAAGCGGCCGAGCAGGTTGGGGAAGATCGGCGCGAGGCGCGGGAACATGATCAAGATGGCTGCGAGGGTGTTCGCGAGAGTCTCGGACTTCCCGGACTGGCGGGCCCAGCAGGCGGTGATCTTGGCGGTGTCGCCGAGGATCATCGACTCCAGGATCCGGCGCGCGAGCGGCACCTGGTAGTCACGCAGAGGGTGTCCACTCAGCTCGTCGATAACGAGCAGCATCTTCTCGATGATGCGGTCGACGGTCTCCTGGGACACCTCGGCATTGACAGGGAGCTGGAACTCCTCGTCGTCGTCTATTCGAGCCCCGTCTTCAACCGTCGATGTCATGCATTACCCCACATTGCTCCAATTCTGTGCAATCAGGGTAAAAAGGGACTCGGGAATTGTGTTAGCACGTCAGGCCCACAACAGGACTACGCTTGCTTCACACAGCACGCACATATGCAGGGGGCGGGGAATGGGAATCAACTGGGGGGCCGAGGACGACTTCGCACAGGCCGTCATAGGACAGGCCGACCGAGTCAGATCCGAGCCGGGGCACGGACTCACCGACCGTCAGGCGTACCTGGTGGCCGCCGGCAATGTCATCGAGCAGCGCATCGTGTTCGTCTACCGGATCGCCGTCGTGTTCTTCACCGCGCTCACCGTCTACGTCGGGGCCCAGACCTGGTACGCCTCCGGTTCGTTCCGGGACTCCCTCGCCCCCCTTGCGCTCACCGTGCTCATCTACACGGGCATTGCCTTCCGCCTCACCCGCCGCAGGCGCTGGGCGGGCTTCCACGTCGGCCCGTACGCCGGCCGCGTCGAGGCATCGTTGCGCCGGGCACAGGGCGGCGTCCACCTGCTCACGCTCTCCGGCTACATCGCCGCGTCGAGCATCGTCTTCTACATCTTCTGCGTCTCCTGGGCCTTCCCCCTCACCTAGGCCGCGCAGCACGAAGCCCCAACCCACCTTCATCGGGTTGGGGCTTTGTCACGCCGCTTGGCGCTCCTGAAGCTCGCGGACGATGACCGCGAGGGCGACCACCGCGTCCACGGCCTCCGTGAGGGCCTCTTCGCTCGGTTGCTTCCGGTGCCGGTACAGCGCCGCGGCGATGGTCGAGCCTGTGTTGTCGGCCGCGTCCAGCAGCTCCACGGCCGGGAGCAACTTGACCCGCCGCTCCGCTCGCTCCAGCAGCCGGTGAGCCGGCCACAGCCGCTCCAGCAGTCGTCTCAGCTTCATCCGTCCAGTCCCAGCATCTGTAGCAACTCCCACTCCTCGTCCGTGTCCTCGCTTCTGCGTGCCACCTGTCGGCGGGCCAGGTCCTCGTCAGTCATCGCGGCCGGGGATGTAGGGCTTCGGGTGGCCCAGGACCGCCACCAGGGCGTGGTCTTCGCTCGGGAGGGTCTCGGTCCACCGACCGACGCCGAATCCCTGCCGGAACGGGAGACGGAACACTCGGGTCTCGCCGCGGCGAAAGGGTTCCGACACTTCGGTGGTCCAGGTCTTGTATGTGAAGGGCCAGCCCTTGAGGGTGGGAACGCGGCGTATGAAGAAGGGAATTCTGATCATGCGCCGCACCCTAGTGTCGATTCTGCGAATGTGTTAACGGATTCGCCGGTAGGGGTGGCCTTCGAGGGCCTTGTTGATGATGTTCCGTCCCTCGGAGCCTGTACGGCGGACGTTCTTCCAGACGTTCGGGTCGACGCGGTAGTACTCGTAAATAGGGCCGCCGCGACTTCCTCGGCCATCCTCGCCGTTACGGAATTCGACGCGGAGGGTGTGGCTCTTGGAGTCGTAGCCGGCGGACACGGTGCGAGGCCGGTTCCGGTCGATGGTGTGGTTCGGCCAGGTGTGGAACGTCAGCAGCTTGTCGGTGTTGCCGGTCGCCCGGAACTCTTCCATCGCGGCGCGGGTCTTCGGCCGCATGTCCCGCTCGTCGTACGCCTGGAGGCGGTCGACCTGCCTCTTGGAGTACCGGTTCCCGCCGAGTGCCGGCTCGGGCAACTGCTTTACGGGCGGGGGCTTCCATCCGCGGTTAGGCATCCTTACCTCCAGGGTTCTGGACGGTCCATCCGACGGGGTGCTCCTGGCCCTCGGGGTCGATGTCGACCCCCGGTCGGTGCGCGCAGAAGCGGCCGGCCTGCACATGCTTGCCCTGCCACCACACGCACGTGGACACCTGCATCACAGCCTCCCTGCGGCTCTGGCGCAGTCCTTGCACAGGTGGACCTGGCTGTGGGCGCCGCCGCTGGTGGTGCTCAGGGCCGCCGGGCGCGAGGGGTGGTTGTCGCAGTGGTGGCGGGGCTCGTCCTCGGCGACCTTCGTGGTCTTGCGGGTGGTGGTGGCGGTCATGCTGCTCCCTGGTTGTTCACGATCTGGGCCTCGACGCGGTCGGTGAAGCGTCGGGCGTCGTTGGAGGCGTGGCGTGCCCTGATGGCGGTGATGCGCAACGCGCTGGTTGCGTCCTTCATGCGTGCTGAGGCGTCCGCGAGGTCGATCGAGTTGTGCTGGCGACGCTTGATGTTCCAGAAGGCCACGGTCGCCCCCTTCAGCCGTTACGGCGGGGATCGGCCAGCGTGTTGACGACTCGGTCCATCACGTCAGTGACGCGGGTTGTCGCCGAGACCATCTCCTGTGCGGTCGTCGTCATCGACTCCGCCAGGGGAATCACATGCTCCACGAGATCCCTCAGCCTCGCGTTCTCGTCGACCTCCCGGCGATAGGTCTTTCCGGGGACGACGACTTCGCTGACGAAGATCGCGAAGACAAACGCAGCAAGCGGCCCCAGAATCAGCGGATTGTCGAAATTGACACCGCCGTCTGAGGCCGCTGCTGCGAGCAGGTGGTGAAGCATTCAAACCGCCTTCAGCGTCAAGGACTCACGCCCTCAATGCTATGCGGGTTACTTCACATTGTGTTATCCAGCGATCTGCTGTCCGATGTAATTCGTGAGGATGTCGACGCCGACATCCGCCATATCGGCGGGCCGGTAATGCGGGCCCTTCAGGACCTTTCCGTCCTCCCGGAGGATCGGCCTGCCGTCCTCGCCGAGCTTCGACATGTTGCTGTCGTGCACCTCGGCGAACGCCTTGCCCAGCGGAATGCCGAGCAGGTCCGCGCTGCCGAAGACGACGTACAGCAGGTCGGCCAACTCCTTAGCCAGGTGCTCGAACGCCCACACCGGAAATCGGGAGTTGCCGACGCCGGCCTGAGCCTTCTCGACGGCGTCGAGCACCTCCTCGAACTCCTCGGTGATCAGTGTGGTGCGGACCTCCAGCAGCGCGCGGAGCTTCTCGGGGTCGGTGATGCGGTTGTCGACGTCGAACGCGCGGTGAAACTCGGCGACGGCGCCTTCGAAGTCGACGGGGGCGGTGCTAGGCGACATGAGCAACTTTCGGGGCGTTCTCAGGGGCGGGGATGACGGGCCAGGAGCCGTTGATGACGGCCTTGGGGTTCTTGGTGCGGCGCAGCCAGTCCTGGTAGCCGGCGGATTGTGCGGCGAACCACAGCTTCTGCTGCTGGTACAGCTCGCCGAGGTCGCGGCCGTGGACCTCGTGGTGGTAGGTGCTGCGGCTGAAGGCGCGCTCGTCCTCGGCGGTACGAAGGATCTGCTGTGTGACCTGTACCGCGGCCAGGGCGTCGGCGCCGGCCTCGTGGGCTCCGTTCAGCGTCACGCCGTAGTAGCCGGCGAGCGCTTCCAACTGCCGCTTGCCGGGGCGGAACGGATCGACGCGGCGATCGAGGACGTAGGGGTCGAGGATGACGGCGTCCTTGGCGGAGGCGATCATCTCGGTGATGGGGGTGACGTCGTGGCGCCGGCACTCGCGGTCGAGGAGCGTCAGGTCGTACGGGGCGTTCATGATGACCAGCGGGACGCCTTCACTCAGCGCGGACCAGATACGGCCGGCGAGTTGGGCGGTCGCCCGGATGGGGTTCATGCCCTCCGCCTGGGCCATCTCTGTCGTGATCTTGTGGACGCGCGTGGCCTCGGCGGGGATCGGGATGCCGGGGTCGACGAGCCACTTCCGCGAGCGGCGCAGGGAGCCGTGCAGGACCTCGACCCATGCGCCCGTGACGATGCGGTCCGTTTCCACGTCGACTCCGGTGGTCTCCAGGTCGAACCCTATGAAGGTGTCGGGGATCTGGATCACGCCGCCTCCCGCAGAGGGACGACCTTGACGACCTCGCCGGCGCGTTCCTGCGTCTCTGCCAGCAGGCAGCGGTACGCGTGGATGAGCGCGGGCATGGCGTTGCGGGCGACGAGGTAGAAGGTGAGGTCCTCCCCCTCCTCGTCGTCGAACAGCTCGATGCCGTGGAACTCCTGCATCCCGCGTGCGGCATTGAACCGCCCGCCGTACAGGGGGCCGGTGGCGTCACAGACGCTCTGGAGGAAGTCCAGGTCCGACTGGCTGAGCTGCTCCAGCGGCTCGTCCGGGTGCGGGACGAAGCAGTCGGCGCAGGCGACGTTGCCGTACTGCGTGCGCTCCCAGACGTGGTGCTGGGACGGGTCGTCGATGGCCTTGGCCGGGCACGAGCCCGACGGCGGGTAGTCGTCCCGGAAGAGCCGGACCGTGTCCGGTGAAACCTCGGGCATGCTTTCTCCTCTCACGGATCAGGCGGCGACGAGTTCCGCGGCGGCAAGCACCTCGCGGAGAGCTTCGTCGACCAGGACCTCGACGGCCTCGTCCAGTACCGCTTCTGCCTGACGGCGGGCGGCCACGGCGCGGAGCTGCTCGTCCAGCGCGTAGGACGGGGAGTTGTCGAGGTTGTTGCGTGCGCGGTCGTACCGCCGGGTGGTGCGCGGGTCCGCGTGACCGGCCATGTCCTGGACCGACTCCAGCGACTTGCCGCTCTCCAGCGCCAGGGTGATGGCGGTGTGACGGAGGTCGTGGGTGCGGATCGTACGGACGCCAGCCCGGCGGCAGAGACGCTTGATCATGTCCCAGATGCCCTGCCGGGTGATGCGCCGGCCGGTGGAGGTGATGATCAGCGGTCCGCTGGTGCGGTCGCCGATGTATGCCTCCAGGGCCGTCCACGCGCTCGGCGGGATGACGATGGTCTGGGTGTGACCGCCCTTGCGGGTGATGCGCAGGACCTGGTGTCCGCGCTCCTCGCCCAGGTCCTCGATGCTCGCGTTGACCAGCTCGCTCACGCGCATGCCGGTCAGGAGAAGGACGTGGACGACGGCAGAGCACCGCGGGTTGTACGCCTCGGCGCCGCGCAGCAGTTGCTCCGCTTCCTCGAAAGTCAGGCCGGTGGCCTGGCTGATCGTGGAGACGGGCTGGCGGTCGACGAGCGCGGCCGGGTTGCGGAAGACGACGTCCTCCAGCTCGGCCATGGCGTACCTGAACATCCCCGAGACCACGGACAGGTGGCGGTTCACCGAGCCGTTGCCGTAGTGGTCGAGGAGCCAGTTCTTGAAGGCGTCCATCTGGGCGCGCTTCTGGTTGAACGGGTCCAGACCGTACTCGGAGCACCAGGTGAGGTAGTGGCGCAGGTCGCGCCTGTACTCCTCGCGGGTGCGCCCGTTCTTGGTCAGGAGGAAGGCGCCGGCCACGGCGATCGGCTGTATACGACCGTTCTCTACGAGAGCGAGCTGAGCGCCCATGTCCGCCTTCCTACCGTCCAGCTGGGAAGGCCCTCGGCGCTTGGTGCCCGCCAAGCAAGAAGGCCCGGAGTGTCACCTCTTCGCGTTGCCCAACGCTGTTTGGTGACTCTCCGAGCCTACTAGAAGAACAACTTGAGGTACAAGTTGTTGCTCAACTTGTTGTTCACATGACCCAGACCTCGGTGTCGCTGACGATCCTCAGCCGGCTGGCATCCCCGCCAGCCTGCGCCAGAGCCACCTTCAGGACCTCCGGCCACACCTTCACCGTGGTCCGGGTGCGACCGTTACGGGAGTTCCGGCGCAGTGATGCCGAACGATTCCGCGCCGAGCGCTCCCTGCGCGCCGCGCTCTCTGTGTGCTCCAGCCGATGCCAGGAGTCCGCGCCATGGTGAATCACCCTGTCGAACGCGGAGGTACGGTCCTCGAAGTCGCCCATCCGAACATCTCCTGTCAGCGATACAGCAAAGGGGCCCGGCCTCGGTCTCCCGAGCGCCCCGGCCCCTGTTGAGTTAGGTCCTCCCCCGATTCGGACAGCCGCCCGAGCGGCGGCACGGTAATAAGGTCACTGCCTTACCGCCGATCCTTTGTTCTCGTCCAGCCCAAGGTCCGCACGCCGCAGTCGGGCGTACAGCTCCATGAGAGGCTGCGCCGGCATACCCGTATCCGGCATCATCACGATCAAACGCATGTCCTGCGGAGACAGCCGCGGATCCTTGTTCTCGAACGCGGTATTAAGGTACTCACGCACCTTGGAGGGAGTGACTTCCTCCCAGTCGTCACCTTCGAGCGCGGACTCGCGCCGACGAACCTCCTTGAACAGGTCCTCGACGGCGAAGCTCAGCTTCCCCTTGTCCTGGAGCGTCTCGATCAGCTCGCGCTCCTGCGGGCTCTTCAGCAGCTCGTCCCGCTTCTGCAAGGTGGCACGCAGATAGTCGCGGATCTCGGACGTGGTGAACAGGTTCCCCTGGTGGTCCTCGAACAGCTTGTAGAGCGCGACCTTCGCGGCCTCGGCACGGGAGAACCACGGAGCGTTCAGCTCGTACCACTCAGCCTTGTGCTCCGGGCACAGCAGCAGGTTCATCGCCCGCGAGCCGTTGATCATCACGTACGTCGGCGCACCGGGGATCGGCTTGCCGCAGATGATCTCGCGACCGGTGTCGTCATGGCCTTCGAGCCGGTTGCAATGCCTGCCCGCTCCTGGCGTCTCCGCCATGGCGTACTCCTTCCGTGCCGCGTGATGAAAAGCGGCGCATTTATCAAGCTGACCCGCTCCAGGCGGACCCCACTACATGCAGCGACGTCCGCAACTATAGACCACGAGTTGGTCAACTTGTGCGCCTACTTGTTCCACAAGATGGAGCTAGTTGGGTCACAAACCACTCAGACGTTCGATTTATCCGTTCGAACGCTCAGCACCGTCTCACCCGTCATGAGGTTGATCGACCACCGCAGTCGACCATCCTCTATAGCCTCCTCCAGAGCCTCATCCGCAGCCAGGCCGTACAGGTCCGGAATCGATCCCTCGTGGGGAACATCCTCGCCATTGCGCACGTACGGCCCTCGCCGGCTGAAGTCGGCTGCCCTCAAGACCGGGATCGCTCCCGTATCCCCCACCCCAGCGACCAAAGTCATGGCGCACTCTCCCCAGACGCGAACGCCATCTCTCAGACGTTCGAACGATGTGCCATCCGGCCGCAGGCGGCCTCCCGGACCGGATGGCTCCACATCTATCACCGGCACAAGTTGTTGACCATCTTGTGCCTCTTCTTGTGGATCACCCGTGTAAACGATCAGCGTCCGTTACATGACAAGGTGCAACCATCGGTAACAGCCTCTGACGTGGGAATTTGCCACTGACCGTATCGATCGAGCCACCACACAGTGATCAAGGTGACGGTTGAGACCTCAATAGGTTGCTGTGGCGAGGGTCACACTTCAAGGAGCCGGTTAACGATCCGTTAACCGGCTAAGCGCCCCGCATACCCGCGAGTATGTGCCGCTCCACCTGCGACTTCACACGACCCACACAGTGGTCTAGACCCTCACGCCTTAACGAACCTTTACGCCGCCTTCACGCGCTGCCTGAACTCGTCAATCACCCCAGCGCACGAGACCTCGCAAACGTCACCCCTCAGCTTTCGGCCACGCATCGCCGACCTCGCCACACGGTCCACGAGAGCCAGAGATGCTGTGCTGTTGCGCTGCAACCGCTCGTACTGGACGCGCTCCACCGCTGGGCCGAGAGCCTCCAGCAGCCGGCGCAGATCCACCGGCACACGATCCGGATAGCCGTCCGGCGCCCACGCTCGTATCGTCCCCAACCCACGGTCGACGCCATCTAGGTCTCCGTATATAAGGGGCACTCGCGCGCCGGCAGACAACGCACGCATCGCCGTCGCGAGCACGTTGGCCACCTCGTAGTACGGGCTGCCGGCCACATCCCGTTCAAATCGAACGACGACCACGTGCCCGACCGGCCGGCCGGCAGCGTCACAGCGCACCGAGGCACCTGCGGCTGCACCGCCCTCCGGACCGACCGACGCATCGCACGCCCAGGTCGACGACCAGGTCCTCACGCAGCCTCGCCCGCGGCAGCCCGGATCGGTATCCACTGGTGCCGGCCGAAGCCCAAATCCCTCTTCTGGTACTTCAGCAGCTCCGCCGCCACCTCGACCGCAGAATGCCGCTCCTCGCGACTGGCTTCGTCCCACCGCCGCACGACCGTCCCGAGCCACACAGCCACCGACCACCCGACCGCCGGCGAGCCAACCAGCGCCAGGTGCTCCAGGACGAACTCGTAGCGCGGCGCGAACACCTCGATCACGCAGCTCGGCTTCTCGACATCGTCGACCACCACCGGGGTACCGCTCCCCAGCGTCTGCGACTGGACGTACCGCCGTCGGCTCTGCTCCTGGACCGCTGCGCTCGATGTCTTCAGCAGCTTCTCCGCGGCCAGTTCGACCAGCGCTCGGTCCTGCTCTCTCTGCAACTCATCGCTCATGCGGCGGAAAGTACGTCGCGGACCGCCGGCTGCGCCTCAACCCGACTTACTCGCCCAGGCCAACCGTGACCGAACCGTCATCAGCCCCCAGAAGCTCACCATTCGACTTCCGCTTCGGTGGAGTAGATCTCTGGCATCGCATGTCCCACGCCCTTTCGCCACTGGTGCCGCTGAGCGTTGTACTCCGCGTCGGACTTGAAGGGATCGCCACCGCGAGACCGAGCGCCGCACTCACAGCGCCAGTGCCAAAACGTTCGAGTACGGGGACCGGCTTCCTCGCTGTTCGACCGCGCCACAGCAACCTGGATCACACGCCCAACGAGCAGCAGTCCACCCACGGCCACCGCCGTCACACCTTTTCGGATCTTCATGCGCCGCACCGTAGCGCCTGCCAACTTGCCCAGGTCACAACCCTTTTCGCCTGTGATGAACGCCACATGACGCTCCGTGCTGCCCAGTTCGATTGCGCCGCCGGCCGATCCGCTGCGAAGCTGCTCAGCGTGACCAGCTCGGGCACTTTCGTGGCTCTCCGTCTACGAAATCGCGAAACCCACCCCAGTCACGCACGGCTACTGTCCAGATTGCTCGACCTGTTGGCTACATGAACCATCAGGGGGCACTCGCCGGCTTTGCCCATTTAAGGGTGGGGGTGTCCGTTTCGCCCCTTTGTGCGCGCATGCATATTATGTCGATCAACGCATACTATTCCATGCATGTGCACGTGCCCGTTTCGCACCCTACGTCGCTTAGGCCGGTATACGCACCAAAAGGGGTACTCCCAAATTCCCATTTGGGTACGCCCCCAACAGGGGAAACGTCGCCGGGCCAACTGAGAAAGTGTCACCAGGTCGCACGTCAACCCTTTCGCGACACCTTCTTCTGTATAAAGTCGACAGTTACAGCCCGTGAACGGATACTGTCAACACAGGGTTGCGGGGTCGTGGGGCCACCCCCTGACAAACGGACCATCAGATACGCAGAGAGTTACTCAACGTGTATATGCGCAGGTCACAGGTATGGGCCGGTCATGGGGGCGCACTATACCAATAGACCGTCAGATACTTAGGCTTACCTATGTCAGCAGTTACAGAGAGCCGGCATAGCGGAAAGTAGCGAAGGTAGCTTTCATGGCTACCGAGCGTGCGCACGGCGCAGCATGGCACAACGTGGCTACCTACTCACTGTGTGTATGGGGAGAGCATGCCGACCACTTCCCGCACCCCCCGAAAATCCCTAGGCGCCGCTGTGAGCCGCTGTGAGGCAAGCGAGGCAGCGTGAGCCGTAGCGAGGCAGCGTGAGCCGCTACAGGCGCCGCTGTGAGCCGTAGGCATATCGAGCAACCGTGAGCCGCTGTGAGCGCTACAGGCGCCGCTAGGCAGCGTGCCGGACGTGAGCCGCTAGGCGCCGCTGTGAGCCGCTGTGAGGCGTACCGAGCATGCGAGGCACCGTGAGCCGTAGCGAGGCAGCGTGAGCCGTGCCTACGCCCTACGTGGTGCATGCCGTAGGGAGCATGCCGAACACCCCTCACCCCCCGATTTTCAGGGCGCCTAGCAGCTGCTGCGGAGCATGCGGCGGCATGCCGAGCGTTGCCGACGAGCAGCGCGAGAAACGGACATTAGTGCAGAGATGCATACATAAGGTAACGCCAGGATCGCCGGCGACTCTTCGCAAGACAACACGGACATAGCCGGTCGTTGCCGGTCAAGCCGGTCAACGCTCGAAGGGCATTCGAGGGAATGTGAGCCACGTCACATTAGCCATAAAAGTGCAGGTCAGATGGGGTGCCAAGTACCTGGCGAGGCTTGCATGCCAACCAAATGGCGCAAGGGGGTAGTGCCAGACGTCTGGCACCCCCTAATGTTCTCTGTGTCGGAACAAGCGGCCACCGGAAACGGGGGGCGCGAGGGAAGACAGCAAAACCGCCCGGACGAAAGCCCTACGGGGTCAGTAGAAAGGCAGCGGCCGTTGTTTGAGAACTCAACAGTGGATATAGACGCACGGGAACGGTAACGACGTTTCTGCAAGGGGAGTGAGGACTCCCCACTATCGGCCGACGAGTCGATAGGGCGCGCAAGCCACAGGGGTGATGTATGCCTACTGTCGCCGAACCCTTAGAGGGGTGGACCATATTGCGCGTGGCTGGACGTCCGGTTGCTTTGTCAGAACTGGGGACAGACAGTCAGTGGATACGTGGTGGCTAGAGCAGTAAGAGGTACCGCCACCGTTACCCGTAGCGTCACTCTCTCTCATATCGTGCCCGAATTTTGGGCGCGATCGGGGGCACCGTTCGTGGTGCAATTGGTGAGTAACACGTGCGTAATCTGCACCATGGTTCACGCTACAGAGGTGAATAATGTCCGATATGCCGGCATCGGTTTCGGACCAATTCCATGGGATGAACGTGCGGCCTATCAGCTTGTTGGTGAGGTAACGGCTCACCAAGGCGACGACGGGTATCCGGCCTGAGAAGGCGTCCGGACACAGTGGGACTGAAACATGCCCACACGCTAGAGGGATGAAAGCCTTCGGGCTGTAAACCTCACGGAGAAGTCACGTTAGATACGCTCCGGTGCCCCCCTACCCTCTCTGTTTGGTCCGTTTACCGACGGACAATGCAATCTCATGCACTACGGCGCAGCAGGGTGCTAGGTCTCATTAGCCGAATCCCCTGCTGTAGCCGAGAGCCAACGGAGTGGTATCCGTTGGTCACCCATGAGAGGTAGAGAGCAATGGCTATGGCTAACTTTGTGCTGTCCAAGCGTTCCGCGCTTACGTGGGCAGGCAAGAAAGCCGTGGAGAGCGATCCGTCCTGGGAGGACGATCTTTCCTGGGTGCTCGGCAACGAGGACCGTTTCAGGGGAATCGGGCGCGACCGGACGGAAGCGATCATCCATGCGGCCCGTACAGGGAATCTGTCCGTGGAGGTGTCGAAGTATCTGCAATTCGATGGGGTGCTTCGTTGGTCCGACGTGCTGGACGACATCATCCATGGCTGCATGTCCGAATTCATCGAGACGCCTTACGGCGTGCTCTTCATGGATCAGGGCTGACAGTCGACTCGGCGACTCTAAACAGGCGTTAGGCCGAGAGCGTCCGTACGGGTTTCCGTACGGGGTCGCAGCAGTGCTGCGGGACAGGGGTGGTGCCCTGTCTATCTTGAGAGGTAGAGAGCAATGCAAGAGGAATTCACGACCGTCATGGTCACGTCCCCGGCTTTCCTTGCGGGCGAGGACAAGCGATTCGTGCTGGGTGGCTCCATCTATCGGCAGCACTCCGCCACGAATCCCGACGGTGATGTTTTCTGGATTACGCGTACCACGAATGGTGTCACGCGTTCCTCCCAGATCTGGAAGTCGTCTGCGACGCGCCGGAACAAGTGGAACGACATCATGATGGGTAAGGCGGTCTAAACAGGAAGGCTGGGCAGGCCGGCTGGGTATACCCATGCGCCGGCTTGCCTTGCCATGCCCAAATTCGAATTGCCGAAACTCCCCATTATGGGAGTCGTCCCGGAGTGGTGTCCGGGGCCTGATGATGGCAGCCGCCGGAATCGGTTCTGAGAGGAGAGAGTTATGAGCATCAGCCCGATGAACTGGTCCGAGCGCGTTTTGCGACCCCGTTCCGGTGCGTGGAAGCAGTGCCCTAACTGCAAGCGGCGCGTCAACGTACGCGCCCTGCATTCCCGACCGGACGGAAAGCCGTGCAAGTTCGTGGTGGTCTACCGCACGTACTTCACGGAGGACATGATCATCGACGGCGACTACGGTGCGCCGCGTCTTCCGAATGGCACTTTCGGTCCCGGTCCGCTCAAGACCTATGAGGTCGTGGACTGCGTCCCGAACTGGGCCACTCATCCGGAGGACAACCCTGTCAAGCTCGCGATCGACGCCATTCGTGACGCCGACTGCGCGTACGACGAGGGTGCGGACTGGTTCTACAACTGCGAGGGGTCGTACATCCGCGACCACTACTCGGGAGAGCGCATCGACCCGTCCGCCCATCTCTACGGGTTCACGGACGAGGAGGACGCGCACGTCCACCACGTGATCCAGCGTAAGTGGAAGCAGTTCTGGGCGGGCCTGCGTATGGCGGCCTGACCCCCAATCCTTATTGCCGAAACGCCGGGAGGCGTCGTCCACGGGTGGTGCCGTGGGCCTGACGAAGGCAGCCATTTGCTGAGTCGGTTCTGAGAGGAGAGAGCTATGTCTGCGCAGACCCTCGAAATGGTTGCGTCCGACTTTCTGTACGACTCCACCGAGGAGGCCCTGAACGAACTGTTCGCGGCCCCGCCGGCTATGGAGGCGCATGTCGACGCGCTCTTCGACAAGGGCAACGACACCATCGTTCTCGACGGTGTGAAGTTCTACGCCAAGCGCGTGGATTACCACCGGGAGTTGGACGAGAGGTTCGTCCAGTGGATCATGGACAGCCGCCAGAACTTTCCGATCTACGGTGACCCGTCCTCTGCGGACGGAGAATCGTTGGAAGTCTGGGCGAAGTCCATCACGGACGAATACTTCGGATCCCCTTACGTCTCCGGCATCGACACGGACGGCTATGAGTCGTTCATGCCGAACGGCGTCAAGGGCCAGTTCTTCCGGTACGAGGACGAGACGTACGTCGCTCTGTGGCAGCAGTGCACGGGATACCGAGCGCGTACGCGTCCGATGGTGTTCCACGTGTCCTGTCACGACGCTGGCTACTTGCTGGACGACGACAAGGCCACGGCGTACTGCCTCGAATGCGAGGACGTCGTGTTCGACATCGAGTCCGGCGGGCAGCGAGTCAAGCGCATCGACCGGAGCGGCGAGGAGATCGACGACGACACGGAGGTGTCGTTCGACGACCTGGTCTCCAATCCCGTCTGCCCCAACTGCGGTACCGACCTGCGTGTCGAAGCCGCACAGTTCTGAATTCCCTTATGCCGAAACCTCCTTGAAGGGAGGTCGTCCCAAGGTGGTGCTTGGGGCCTGATGATGGCAGCCAATGTCTGATTCAGTGTCGAGAGGAGAGAGCTTATGTCTGACCTGCGGATCTACGTGGCGAGTCTGTCCGACTACAACAACGGCATTCTCCACGGACGCTGGATAGACGCAGATCAGGATGTCGACACCATCCACGAAGAGATCGCCGAAATGCTGAAGGAGTCCCCTGCGGCCCGGAAGTACGGCGACGTGGCGGAGGAGTACGCCATTCACGACTACGACGGGTTCGGGGAGTTCAACCTCGGCGAGTACGAGTCGTTGGCGAAGATCACGACCATCGCGAATGCGTTGGACGAGTACCCCTCCGTAGTGGTGGCGCACTACTTCACAGAGAACTCCCACCTGGAGCCGGACGAGATCCTGCCCAAGATCCAGGACGGATTCATCGCGACCATCAAGGAATGCTGGGGCGATGACACCAAGGCGCTCGCCGAGTACCTCTACGACGAGATCGAGTCCGAACTCCCGGAGAAGTTCAAGAGCCACACGCAGGCCGTGGCCGAGTCCATGGCGCACGACTACCTGATGGGTGGGGACTACTACGTGAAGTACGAGGGCGGGGGAACCTACCACATCCTCGACTGCCACGCCTGATTTCCAATTGCCGAAACCTCCGAAAGGAGGTCGTCCCAGGGTGGTTCCTGGGGCCTGACGATGGCAGCCATTGTCGGTCCTTTGAGAGGAGAGAGCACATGGGCGAATACATCGCGTCCGACGGTATCTACACGGGGTCGAAGTCTGCCGAGAAGGGGAGTCGTCTCTTCCCGGCGGTCCGTGAGTACGGCAAGCGCCACATGGCCACCGACCTCACGCAGTCCGACCTGCGCGACGTGGAGCCGATGGACGGCGCGTACGAGGTGCTGACCGACTTCCTGGTCGACTTCCTGCACCTCTCGCACTCCGCCGGGGTCGACGTCGACCACCTGATCGGCAGCGCCATGGGGCACTTCGAGCCCGAGCGCGACGCCGTGCCCATCAACGCCTGATCCAACATGCCGAAACCTCCGAAAGGAGGTCGTCCCAGGGTGGTTCCTGGGACCTGACGATGGCAGCCATTGTCGGTCTGAGAGGAGAGAGCAATGAGCGATGTCATGGCTCCGGAGATCACTCCGGCCATGGCCGGAACTTGGCTCGATGGGCACATGGGTTGGCACAACGCCTACCGTGTCGTCCTCCGGGCCGAGGAGTACGGGTTCGTCGTACCCGAGGACTATCGGGACGCGATGGACGCGTACAGGGAGTCCGGCTCTTCGTTCTCGTTCGCCGAGAAGGAGGAGCACTGGGACGCGATCAACGGTCAGGGCGAACTGTCCGATCAGGCGACGGAGTACCTCCAGGAGCACGCTCCGGAGGGGTTCTCGTTCGTCTGGGACATGGGCGAACTGATCCTGATGTCCTACGCGGACGCCGAACTGTTCTGATCCGCGGTAGCGGACTCGCCGGCGAGGTGTGCCTATTGCCGGCAGCCCTGCTGTGCCCTTTTGCCGAAACGCCGGGAGGCGTCGTCGTGGGGTGGTGCCCGCGGCCTGACGAAGGCAGCCAATCGCTGAGTCAGCGTTGAGAGGAGAGAGCTATGCAGACTGCTTCGACTGTGGTCAGCTTCGCAATCGTCGAGGACGACGACTTCGACCTGGACAACTTCAGCGACTCCGAATCACTCATCAACGAGTGCCGCGAGAACCTGGAGTCCGGGGAGTGGACCGTCTGCGGCATGGTGGCTGTGGTCCACGGCGAGCTTCGATACGAGGCCGCGCTGTGGGGGATCGTCATCAAGGGCTGGCACTTCGGCAGGTACTCGTCAGTGGAGTCTCTCCGCGACGAGCACCTCCGAGAGGTCGCCGAGGACATCGCCCTGGAGGCGCAGGACCTCATTCCGGTGACGCACGACGACGATTCGCGTGAGTCGCTGGTGGGTCGCGTGGTGGCCGTCCGGCCGTACTACCACGAGCCGTCCGGTCCGGGATCTTTCCGTTCCAAGCGTTCCCCGTTCACCGCCCGTGCGGAGGTGAAGGAGACGTTCGGCGACGAGATGGTCGTCCTGCGGTTCCTGGATGACGCCGGTCCGTGGCGTCGGGAGGGTGCCTACTTCCCGCGCGAACTGCACAACGTGCAGGCGTGCAAGTGCCCTGCATGCACGTCCGGTGGCATCGACACGCACCAGGGAGCCTGATCCACAGAGACACAGAGGACTCGCCGGCTTGCCATGCCCGCCGGCCGGTCCGTCATGCCTTATTGCCGAAACCCCTCCGGGGGTCGTCACGGGGTGGTGCCCGTGGCCTGACGACGGCAGCCAATCGCTAAGTCAGTTCTGAGAGGAGAGAACAGATGGCCAAGTCCAAGGAGGACGAGGACGGTACGGAACGGTTGCAGGGTGCGCTGAAAGCGCTCGGCATCGACAGCAACATCTCCTACACGGGCGGTGGCTGCTGGGTCGTGAACGTCCACCTCAACAACGGATGGCGGATCTGCTCGTCCCGCCCCGACGGTCCCGAGTACGGCTACTACTACGGGATCGAGCACGAGAGCGCAGGCGGCAACCCGCAAGGCGGGTGGGGTCCGGGAATCGGTCCCAAGAAGGCCGCCAAGCGGATCCGTGCCCTCATGCGCGGTCTAGGGCAGATGGAGCAGCCCAACTAGCGCATATCAATCGCCGAAACGCCGGGAGGCGTCGTCACGGGGTGGTGCCCGTGGCCTGACGACGGCAGCCGCTGAGTCAGCTTTGAGAGGAGAGAGCACATGCACGAGTCCATGAAGGACAAGAAGCTCATGATCCCCTTCGTCGGTGTCCTGGAGGTCACCGTCGGGCTGAACGGCTGCGACGAGGACAAGGTCCGCAACGCAGCGATCAGCGGGATGCAGGAGTACTTGTCGAAGGACATGGCGGCCAAGTGGATGTCCGGCCGCCAGAGCGCGAAGACTCCGACGGCGGTGACGGTCCCGACTCTGTTCGAGACCTTCCCCCGCTACATCCCGTCGGCTCCCAGCCGACGAGAGTGGACGAAGCGGCAGTTCGACTTCTCGCACGCCTGGGCCGAGTTCCAGGAGTCCGTCCCGGACTCCGTGGACGGCCAGGTCGAGCACGAGGACGACGTCGCCGCTCTTATCCGGGAGCTGAAGACGCACGACGTCAAGGCCGACCCGTACCACACGGGGGGCAACTGCATGGTTGCCCAGATCGAGATGGAGGCGGGCTACTTCCTGTGGTCTTCCGCTCCGGACGGAACCGACGTCGGATACGTCTGGGAGATCCTGAACAACGATCAGGAGAGCGTCTTCGGCGGCACGTGGCCGAAGACCGATGCGGATCAGGCCGCGCGGAACATCGCCGCGCTGCTCAAGCTCGTCGGGGAGATCAACGTCCCCTGATCCGTTCCAACATCGCCGAAACGCCGGGAGGCGTCGTCGTGGGGTGGTGCCCACGGCCTGATGACGGCAGCCGCTGAAGTCAGCTCTGAGAGGAGAGAGCACATGGAAGCCAATGTGGAGGAGTACCTGGAGGCCGTCCGTAAGACGCCGCTGGGTCTCATCGAGTCCTACCTGACATCCGTCTGCACGGAGTGCGACACGCACATCCCCCCGTGCGATCCGGACGGACATGTGATGGCGGGCTCTGCTGTCGTGGTCGGGTGTGAGGGCTACTGGTTGATCGACCCGAACGTGGTCGGCATCGAGGCCCCGCACTGGCAGGACTGGCGCGAGCCGGTCCCGTACGTCGCCGATCCGCAGTGGTCGTCCTACGTTCAGGAGTTCGCTCGCTGGGCACTGGGCGAGGCGCTGTGGTTCGAGTCCGACCCCAATTTGGACGGGGTGGGCGGCCACGAGTGGGAGTCGGTCGAGCACTTGACCGTCGCCGACATCGCCGACGCCCAAGCGCGCGAGCGCTGGATGCGCATGTGCCACGAGTTCGTGGAGAAACACAAGGAGCACCTCGCGCACATCCCCGCAGATTCGGCGGGCCAGTTGTTCTGGCAGTCCAAGCGGGGGCGCTGGGGATTCCCCAATCGCAGCTTCCGGGTGGACCTGCGACTCCCCAAGCAGGCTCGACGAGCGCTGCACAGGGATGCGGGCCGGTGGCCGGTCGGTCGCCTGTTCATCCGCAACGACCAGATCCACTTCGAGATGTGATCAGCAGCCGAAACGCCGGGAGGCGTCGTCCACGGGTGGTGCCGTGGGCCTGATGAAGGCAGCCGCTGAAGTCAGCTTTGAGAGGAGAGAACACATGGGTCTCAACATGACTCCGCTGACGGATCACGCCGATCCGGAGCCCGCCGTCCACCAAGTCGTGGACGACCGAGCCGGCCGCGGACCCGTCCTGCGCATCACCACGTCCTTCAATCTGGACGGGTTGACGGTTTCGTCCTTCATCTACGAGAAGCACGCCTTCTGTCTCGACAACGGCGACGAGCTTCCCGAGAGCCTGACGGTCGAGGACGTCATGCGGATCATCTCCGAACGGCAGGGTCTGTGCGCGGAGGGGTTCCACGAGTTCGCCAACGAGCCCACTCACGAGTCGCACGAGGCCGCCGAGAAGTTCGCGGAGGAATGGACACGTCGTCTGTTCCCGAACATCACGTGGCGCATCGAGACGCTCGACATGTTCCGGTGATCCAACCAGCCGAAACCTCCTGGAAGGAGGTCGTCGTGGGGTGGTGCCCACGGCCTGATGACGGCAGCCGCTGAAGTCAGCTTTGAGAGGAGAGAGCTATGTCTGACAAGGGTGAACACCTTCTGAACGTCCGTGCCGAGGGCGGTCCGTGGCAGGGTTACGTCGCCAAGACGAACCGTGGCTGGGCAGCGCTCCCGGACGGCAGGGCTCAGGGCGAGAAGTCCGAGTTCCTGGGGTTCCGGACGAACGCGGCGGCGTGGGACGCCGTCCGCAAGATCCGGGCGCGAGATGAGCGTCTGGGTGATCGTCCGGTCTCCAAGGTGTTCGACAGTCGTCCGCTGTACGGCCACCTCGGTTCCGAGGAGCCGGGAGAGCGGAGGGACTGGACGGTCACGATCGCCGGCTCCGAGCGCCACGACGGAGAGGCCCCGTACACGTACGTGGTCTCCGCCGAGTCGCGGGAGCAGGCGTGGGCCGTGGCTCTGTCGACGCACATCCGTCGCGAGGAATCCGTGGACTGCTACATCGTCCCGGAGAAGTCGCGCGAGGGTGCGCCGGCCGAGGACTGCGCCTACCACTGGAACGACCTCCGCCCCCAGCACAGGTTCTGGGACAAGCTCCAGGAACTCGTCGAACTGCTCAAGAAGTACGACGAGGAGGACAAGCCCAACCGTGATCCGGACGGCTACCTCCTGGATGAGAAGCAGGAGGACCACGACCACCTGGTGGGGGACTACGAGATGGACGCGTTCCCTCTGGCCGAGGACTTGGCCGTCCGGGCTGAGTACGTCTGATTCAACAACGCCGAAACCTCTGAACGGAGGTCGTCCACGGGTGGTGCCGTGGGCCTGATGAAGGCAGCCGCTGAAGTCAGTTCACGAGAGGAGAGAGCAACATGGGCGAAGAGCGCCAGTCGTGGACGATCGTCGTGATCAAGCACCACGACCCGGACTTCAAGCCGATCGTGTGGACGGACCGAGGCGACAGCCCGCAGGACGTCTTCGAGTGGTCGTTCCCCCGGTACTACGGGGAGTGCGACGGCGGGCTTCCCGGCGTCGACACCGGCCTGCCGCACGACCTGATGCTCACGGAACTGCACGGCGAGTACAAGATCGCCGCTGCGTTCGAGGGCGAACTCACCCCCGTCTCCCTCCCGGACGACGAGGACGAGGAGCCCAGGGAGTTGTCCGAGCACGACGAGTGCGAGCAGATGACCAAGGAGCTGGTCCGGCTCGGCGTCAAGGCCGAGTTGGAGAGCACCGGGGGCGGTTGCTGGGCCTCGGTCGTCAAGCTCACCGACAAGCACATCCTGTGGGTGACCACGTGGCCCAACTGGGCCTGGTCCATCGACTGCGAGGGCGAGCAGCTCCTCGCCGGCGACTGGGGCGTGGACGACATCCCGCTCGCTGCGAAGCGCGTCAAGAAGCTCATCAAGGGACTGGGTGCCATCGTCCCCTGATCCGTTCCAACATCGCCGAAACCTCCTGGAAGGAGGTCGTCGTGGGGTGGTGCCCACGGCCTGATGACGGCAGCCGCTGAAGTCAGCTTTGAGAGGAGAGAGCAGATGAGCATGCAGTCTGTACGCGTCCGGATCGAGGACTCGCCCCTGTTCGAGGCGATGGCCGATCTGGGCGACACGTGGAACGGCTACCTGCGGCCCCGGTTCACTCTGGACCAGGTCCGCAAGGTCGCCGAGTACACGCAGTCGATGGCCCGCCAGCACGGTACGGGCTGGGAGTGCGTGCACGTCGTCGACATGGACTTCCCGAGGTCCGGCGACGAGAACTTCACCGAAAGGCGCGCCCTCGTTCTGTGGGTGAGCTGGGAGTGGGACTCGTCGGACAGGCCCTCGCAGATGACCACGGTGGTCGACCCCGACCACGACGACCTGTACGACATCGGTGGAGGGGCGTGGACTTGGTGCCACGTGCCCGAGCCCGATCGGATCCCGGTCGAGACGTTGCAGGCTCTGGCCGGCCGGCAGGTGCACTTCGTCGGTGAGTTCGAGGACCCGTGGGACGTCTACACCCGCAAGGTCTTCCTGAACGACTGGCGCGAGCACTACACCCGCTTCGGCCGCAAGGACAAGGCTCCGGTCGAGAACAGCTACTTCGGTATGTCCGAGGCGTTCGACATCGAGTGGCCGGAGGCGGCGGAGATCATCGACGACCTCCCGGTCTGCTTCGTGATGGCCGGGGACATGGAGTTGGGTCTGTGCCCGACGTCCAAGGCCGAGGGCTGGCAGTGGTCCCTGATCGAGGCGTTCACCCGCCTTGGGATGCTCCCGCCCAGCAACGATCTGTACCTGCCCGATCGGATGGACCTCCCGCGCTCCCCCGAACTGGTCCGCTACCTGCTGGAAGCGTTCCGGGCCAGCGTGGCGCACGAGGTCAGGGTCAAGCAGGACCTGGCCGTCAACACGAACGAGTACCTGGACAAGGTCGCCACGAAGGTGCTCGCGAGCAAGTAGTCCAACATCGCCGAAACCTCCTGGAGGGAGGTCGTCGTGGGGTGGTGCCCACGGCCTGACGAAGGCAGCCCGCTGGTGTCAGCGTTGAGAGGAGAGAGCAGATGAGCGACAACCGGAGGACGGTCCGGGTGCACTTCGCCGGCTTCGTCGACTTGTACGTGGACTCCGACACCGATGTGGCCGTCCTGGCGTCCGAGGCAGCTCGTGACGTCGAGTACGAGCTGAAGGAGCGGTGGAGCCCGCAGGAGGACGGGTCCTCCTGCCTGGCCGAACGCATCGACGAGCGTCCGCTGGCGACCGTCCGTCCCGTGATCGGCAGAACCCAGAAGGTCGAGGATCTCCTGTCGGTACTGCTGGCGAAGGTCAAGCAGTGGGAGACCGTAGACGGCGAGTGGGTGGACGTCCGCGACCAGTACCGCGACGAGTACGGCGACGAGACCGACCCCGACGCGCTGGACAAGCTGATCACGACCCAGTTCTTCCAGAAGTTCTGGGACGCGAGCGAAGAGCTGAAGTGCGAGGCGGCATCGCTGCTGTCTGCACTGCCCCCGATCCCCCAGAGCGCGAACTGATCCAACACATGCCGAAACGCCGGGAGGCGTCGTCCACGGGTGGTGCCGTGGGCCTGATGAAGGCAGCCCGCTGAAGTCAGCGCACGAGAGGAGAGAGCACATGAGCAACGACCAGGACCAGGTTCCCGTCGAGAAGGTCACCATCCACTTCGCAGGCAAGATCGTGGTCGACGCCTCCTTGATGGACTGCGAGGGCAGTGCGCGGACGATCGAGGACGTGGTCCGCAACGTGATCGGGGACATGGAGTCCGAGATCAGAGAGCACCTGATGTACAGCGACGAGAGCCGCGAGGAGTACGACCTCGTCCAAGCGATCGACGAGCTGAACATCTGGGACACCACCAGCGCGGCGGTACCCACGGCCTGACGCCGGCAGCCGTCAGCTTTCAAAGGAGAGCGTCATGGCCAAGAAGAGTCAGAACACTCGCCCCGCCCTACACATGGAGTGCTCGAACACCGAGGATCATCCCGCCCACAACTGGGTGCCCGAGGACGCCAAATGGCCCGAGGGCGCTTTCTGGCGGTGCCGTGGGCGTGACAACGCCGAGATGACTCGCCTCGCCCGAGAGACCGAGCGCGCCGTCAAGAAGGCCCGCAAGAGACGCTGAGAAGGTCCGTTTCCTACACATGCCGAAACCCCCTCGGGGGTCGTCGTGGGGTGGTGCCCACGGCCTGACGACGGCAGCCGTCAGCTTTGAGAGGAGAGAGCACATGGGTGTTAGCACTCTGTCCGTGGAGCAGCGCGCGTCCAACGGGTTCGCACTGCTGAACCGCGTCGGTCCGGAGGACTGGCAGGAGCGGGTCGAACCCAGCCTGCTCGACATCGACCACGGGTACTTCTGCGTGCTCGGCCAGGTCTACGCCGAGGACGGGAACGGCCAGGGCTACGAGTACGCCTTGGGGCACCTGGACTTCCTGGCGGACGGCGATGCGCTCGAACGCTTCGGGTTCTACGGCCTCAACGAGGAGGACGGCCACGCGCTGACGAAGGCGTGGTGTGCCCTTCTGGCCGGCGAAGCGAAGCCGGTCGAGGTCACCGCGGTGATGTCCGCGTGAAAGGGATCCGGATCAAGGTCGTGCACCGGTCCTGGCTCCACAAGGACGTGGTCCGTCACAGCCGCGAGCTATACCGCTCGATCAACGGAGGTCCCTGGCACTGCATCGGTGTCGACCTCTGATCCTGTTCCACATTGCCGAAACGCCGGGAGGCGTCGTCGTGGGGTGGTTCCCACGGCCTGACGAAGGCAGCCAAATGCTGAGTCGGTTCTGAGAGGAGAGCACATGCAGGAACTGAACAGGCTCCGTCTCGTCGAGATCGGCGAGGACGGGGTCCGCCCGCTGGCCGACGCCGCGATCCTCCTGGGAGACGACGGCCAGACGGTGTCGCTCGGCGTCACCACCTTGCACCCGAGCGTCGTGGTGTCCGCTGACGTGGACGCCGAGCTGACCGCGGGCATGGAGCGGGAGGTCCGCATCGACAAGCTGGTCGCCGAGTACCGGCCGACGATGCCGGACGATGTTCTGCGATCCTGGGCGGCTGACCTGGTCAGCACGCTCGCAGCGCGGGGGTAGGTTTATGCCAGCCGCCGTTGCTGAGAGGAGTGCCGTGGAAGAGCAGGTCGAGTGGCACCGGACAGAGTTTCAGGGCCGCGAGGATGAGCTTTCCACGGTCACTGAACTGGCCAAGCGCGTGAGCGTCGACCCCAGCACCGTCAGTAGCTGGATCCGCCGGCACGCGAGCTTCCCGGACATCGTCATGACGAAGCGGGGAGCGGTGACCACGAAGTACTACGTCACTGCGGAGTTCGACGAGTACCGGCGGATACAGGAAGAGGTCGCCCGCCAGGCACGGACCAAGAAGTCCGCCGCCCCGCGTTCGCCAGCGACCCGCGCGCAGGAGCGCCTCCAGGCCCTGAACGAGCAGGACGAAAAGTTGGCTGCGGAGGAGAAGGAGCTGTCCGACAAGCTCGCAGCGGTTCTCCGCCGACGTCACCAGCTCGACGAGGAGCGCGGCGCACTACGCCGGCACCTAGAGCAAGAGGTGGCGAAGATGCGAGACGCTCTGGGGACAGAGCAGCCCTGAAGGAAGCGCCGGGTTCGATTCCCGGCCGGGGCGCCATGCGGACACCTCGTCCGCAGCCGTGAGAGGAGAGATCCACATGGCTCGCAGAGGTGTCCATCGCTGACCTTCCCCTTGCGCGCCATGTGGCGCGAAGGAGAAAGCAGTGAGCAAGCAGGACTTCATGACCGCGCTGCGCGAGCAGTGGGAGGCGCAGCCCACCGAGCAGTACGAGTTCCTCGGGCTGACGGGCATGGACTACAACGACTGGCTGGAGCACCGCCACGGCTGGCCGGTCGGCAACGACGGCAACTGCCTGGTCCACTCCGAGCTGGACGAGTTCCCGGCGGAGGACTGCACGGTCTGCACCACCCTGCTCAGGCGCTACGAACAGGAGCACGGCGCGGACGACGACGTCGAGAAGCTCAAGCTGGAGATCAGCCGGCTGGAGCGCCGTCTGGGCGCCTACGAGGGCGCCGTCAAGCGGCTGATCTGGAACGCGGACAACGGCGACCAGGTCAACCGTGACCTGGACGCGGAAGTGGCGCGAGCCAACGAGCAGCACGACACGGCGCTGACCAAGCTCCTCGTGTCGAGGAACACCATCTAGCACTACCGCCCGGCCCCGAGTCTTCATGATCGGGGAGGCAGCAGCGGGGTTCGATCCCCCGTCCGGGCACCAGGGGCCTCCGGTCACCACACCTCTCCTCCCGGAGGCCCCGACCATCTCCTGATCCGTTCAGGTTCTCCCCGCCGTCACCACAGCTCTCTTCTCCGGCGGGGAGGGCCTGAAGGGGCCAGGAGTAAAAGGTCCCATGCAAGGTAGTTTGCCTTGCAACGAAGTGCGAGGAGAGGCGAGCAAGTGGCACAGAAGGTTCAGGTTCTGCTGGTCGACGACCTGGACGGCGGGGAGGCGGACGAGACGGTCGCCTTCGCGCTGGACGGGAAGACGTACGAGATTGACCTCACCACGTCCAACGCGGACAAGCTCCGGGGAATCCTGGAGCCCTACACGGGGGCGGGGCGGAAGATCTCGGGCCGTCGGAAGCCGGCTGCCACGACGACCGTCGAGGTCGGCGCTGACTCGACGACGATCCGGGCCTGGGCCAGGTCAAACGGCTGGCCCGACCTGAAGACCCGCGGTCGCGTGCCGGCCGAGGTCCGCGAAGCCTTCGAGAAGGCGAACAAGGGCAAGTAGCCCAACACAGCAGAGAGAGGGTCCTGCCGGGTGGTTCCGGCGGGGCCCTCTTCTTTGTGCTCTGTGAGAGGAGAGAGCAGTGATTCGACGCACGGACAAGGAGGCTCTGGCCAGCGTCCGTGAGGTGATGGGGGATGTCGCCGCTCATGTACAGCAGGGTCAGCAGCTCTACCCTGTGGTTCGGCCGCTGGCCGAGAGTATGGCGGGCGGCGACTCGAAGATCCCAGCGCACCTTTTGCAACGGCTCGAACCCTACGAGGACGACCCGCGCACGTTCACTCAGGTGCGGGCGTACTCGGCGGACACAGCCATCTACCGACTGTGGGAGCGCAGCAAGGTCGCCTACGCCATGGACGACCGTCTGCTCGGCGAGCTGAGTGAGTCCTCGGCGGACAAGGTGCCGACGGGGGTCCTGCGGGACCTTCGGCACGGGAACCCGTTCGTCCTGCTTCCGTCCCCGGACTTCGATGACGAGGAGACGCGCTACTACCGCACCCATGTCGGGCTGCCGGCCGGCGCGTTTGTCTACGGCAAGCGGGACAGCGGGAAGTACATGTGCTCGACCACGGACCCGCGACTGGATGTCCTCGGCATCATGTTCGCCGGCGAGATCGTCGACAACGGGGCGAGCTGCTTCTCGGTGATCAGGTGCAGCGTCCCGCTTGCCGGTGACGTGACGTCCGTCGATGAGGCCGTGACCACGACGGTCAAGGGCTTCCGGTGGTCGTCTGACATCGGGGAGTCCGACCCCGCTCGGCTGGAGGCGTGGCTTCGGAGGTACGTCACGCAGGTCTTCAACACGGTGCTGTACGTCTGCACCGACCAGCCGGACATCGAGATCTACCGTCCGGCCGCTAACGCGAAGCAGAAGGCGCGCAAACAGCGCCGACCGCGGGCTGGCGACATCGACAGCCTGGTGAAGGTGGGCTGGCGGCTCGGGCCGGAACTGTTCGCCGAGCGTCAGCGCCACGAGCAGGAGAACCGGGCATCAGCCGGAGACGGCTCGACCAGGCGCAGCCCTCGGGCCCACAGGCGGCGGCCGACATGGCAGACGTACCACACCGGCCCCGGTGGATCGGTGCCGAAGTTGCTGTGGCGGAAGCCGCACTGGGTGAACGCTCACCGGTTGGACGAGTCGGGAAGCGAGCCGGCGGACGTGGTGGTTCGCCCGGTCCGCTAGTTGTCCCTGGGGAGCCTGTCAGTGGTGTCTGGCAGGCTCCTTTCCTTGAGAGGAGAGGTATGCACGACCGGAAGCCGGGCCTTCGGCTGACCGAGGACGAAATGGACACGATCCGGATCATGGTGAAGCACGACTGGCGCTTCGAGCCTGACCCCCGGTTCATACGCCAGGTGCTGGAGGACGACTCGCCAACGCAGACCACGATCCGCGGTGGCCGGTACTACGGCTGGCTCAGAAGCGGGGTCCCGGAGATCGTCCTGAGTGAGTTCGCCAGGGCGCTCATCGGCGAGAGTGTCCCGGAGGTACTGCCCACGTACGAGGCGTGGCAGGAGTGGAAGGCGCGGGTCGCCGACGCCCACGCCGAGTGGGTCCGCAAGAAGGACGAGGCTGGCGAATGACAAAGAAGGGCAGGCAGCAGCAGGTTTCGGCGTTCTCCTTCAACGGGATCCCCGCCACGGCCGCTGTGCCGAGTGGTGCACCCGGCGCCGATGGGAGCCTGGAAGTGGCACTCGCGCTTGTGGGCACGGCGGAGGATTCGCGTGAGGAGATCGACGCGTTTCTCAAGCGGCACCACTTCGCGCCCCATGATGAGGTCGCGCGAGCGAAAGACTCGCAAGCTCGGTGGACGATCGAGCGGGACGGCCGGATCACGATCACATTCCTCGCTGACGACGGCACCGCGCACATCGCCCTGGCAGCCTACGAGGGTTTCCGTCAGTGGGCGGCCCTGGCCCTCGCGCACGGTGGGACGCTGGCAGTGTGGTTTCTCCCGGAGATGACGGCGTTCCTGCCGGAGGACATCAGCCAGCGGATCTCTCCTGGTGGCGGCGAATGGTGGCGGCTGAGTGTTGGATACGTTCCGGCGAGATGAAAAGGGGAGGATTCGAATGATCGAGAAGCCGCGATTGGCGGTCTACACACGAGTGGCCAAGGCCGGCAATCCGGTGGCCCAGGATTTGCAGCACTTCGAGTGCTGGGACTGGGCGGAGAAGCAGGGCATGGAGATCACCGAGGTTTACCACTCGACCGGTGAGAACGACCGGCTCCTCGACCTGATGAACGACATCGCCGCCGGCAAGTTCGACGCCGTGGTGGCCAGCCAGCACAACCGCTACAGCAGGCAGGCGGCAAGGGTGGCGGCGCTGGCGGATGTGGCGCGGAAGGCGGGCGCCGCGGTGCACGTGGTGGAGTGGGACGACCTCGACCTCACGTCGCCGGCTGGCACGGTGAGGCTGGACCTGATGGCTGGGTTCGAGGACCTGGCGAAGGAGCAGGCTCGCGCCGAGGAGCAGGTCCGGAAGTCCTGGGAGGAGCGGCCGTAAGGCCCCTGGAAAGTACTGAAGCCCCCGGCTCCTATGTGGAGCGCGGGGGCTTCTTCGTTTCTGTGCCCGCGTTTTGCCTGGTCAGGCAGCTATCAGGCGATCTTCCAGGTTGATGACGTAGGTGAACGATCCGCCAGGCGTTGGCCCAGGTCATGAAGGGGTAGTTCTTGTTGAGCTCGGTGTTGTCGCGGTCCCACTTCTTCCAGCTGGTGGGCCACTTGGCGTCGGTGCACTCGACGGCCGTGTAGACGGCGTTGCCGTTCTCCGAGGAGATGTTGCCCGCGGTGTCGGTGAGGTCCGGGGCGGCCGCGTCGACCAGCGCCTGGGTGTCACCGGCGAAGTACTTGCTGAACACCGTGGCGACCGGCACCCACGAGGAGTCGTAGTACGGGGCGCTCTGGAAGAAGCCGATCAGTTCGGCCGGGCCGACGAGCCCGCCGATGGGGTTCTTCTTGGCGGTGGCGCGCAGTTCGAGCCACTTCGCCTGGACGGCGGCCCGGGTGGTGCCGAGGTGGAAGGCGGCGTCGTTGGCGGCGACCCAGTCCTCCCAGTCCTTCCAGCGGCCCTCGAAGGCGATGTCCTGGTCGAGGTTGGCCTCGTACCAGATCTTCTGCCGGGACGGGTTGACGACGCTGTCGACGACCATGCGGCGCACGTGGTCCGGGTACATCGTGCCGTAGACGGCGCCGATGTAGGTGCCGTAGGAGACGCCCAGGTAGTTGAGCTTCTTCTCGCCGAGCGCGGCGCGGATGACGTCCAGGTCACGAACCGTGTTGGGCGTGGTCATCTGCTGGAGCATCGCCTTGCCGGTGCGCTCGGCGCAGCCCTCGGCGTACTCGCGGGCCAGCTTGCGCTGGGCCAGCTTGTCGGCCTCGGAGTCCGGGACCGGGTCGGCCTTGGGCGCCTTCACGAACTCCTGCGGGTCGACGCAGGAGATGGGCGCGGAGTGGCCGACACCGCGCGGGTCGAAGCCCACGAAGTCGTACGCCTTGGCCGCGTTGGCCCAGATCGGGTTCTTGTTGACCACGCGGAGCGGGAAGCGCATGCCCGAGCCGCCGGGGCCGCCCGGGTTGTAGACGAGGGCGCCCTGGCGCTCCGCCGGGGTGCCGGTGTTGCCGATGCGGTCGACGGCGATCTTGATCTGCTTGCCGTTCGGCTTGGCGTAGTCCAGCGGCACGCTGACCCAGCCGCACTGGACCGGCTTCGCGATCCCCCAGTCGGCCGGGCAGTCCGCCCAGTCGATACCGGCCTTCGCGGCCCGGGCCGCGGCGATCGTGGCGCCGACGGTCTCACGGTCCTTGCCGGGCCGGCCGCTGTCGTGCGTGTTGGCGCCGGACGCGGGTGCCGCGACGGCACCGGATATGAGTGTGGCCGTGATGAGCATCCCGGCCGAACCGAGCGCGGTCGTCCGCCACTTCGGTCTCGTCTCCCTCAAGAGGGATCCCTCCCCGTACGTCGTTTCGAATCGTACGGGGATCCTCCTGGCTATGGAGACCCTGTGAACAGGGGGGTGCGGGTCTTCTTTGCCAATCCGATAAACGGATGGGGTGGTTCGCTGGGCGAACTAGACACTCAGGGCGGCCAGCGCCTCGTCCAGGACCCGGCGCAGCCGCAGGGCGTCCGGGGCGACCGCGCTCACGAGGGCGGCGGGTCCGGCGAGCGGGACGAGCACGGCGTGGTCGGCGAGGCTGCGGGCCGCCACCGGATTCGAGGCGAACTCCGTCCGGGCGACGACGAGTTGACCGACCGCGCGATGTCCCGCGAGCACGGCGGGTCCGTCCCACCCGCCCGGGGCGCCCGGACCGCAGGTGAGCTCCTGGTCGAGCACCGTCCGGCCGGCGATCCGCAGCACGAGCCGGCTGCACAGCCGTCCGGGCTCCTCCCCCGCCCTCCCGAGGACCTGCTCCTCGCGCAGCACCAGCCGACCGGTCCGCGCGAGGTCGATCCGCGTGGTGATGTGCAGGTCGCTGCCGGCGGCGGAGATCAACTGCTCGGGCAGCCAGTGCAGTTCGGCCCCCTCGGCGACGGTGAGCCGTACGTCGTAGTGCGCCTCGCCCTTGGTCTGCCCCGGCAGGGCGATGGTGGCGGCGGCCGAGCCGACGCGCAGCCGGGCGCCCTCCTGGACCTCGGCCTCCACGGTGAAATGGTCGCCGCCGAGGGGGCCGCTCATCGCGCCGACCAGCATGACCCGGGTCTCGGCACCGCTCCCCCGGGTCCGCCGCAGGGCCAGCGGGCCGTCGCTCTCCAGTACGGGCAGGGCGGTGCCGCCGCGCCCGTCGTCCCGGGCGACCAGCCGCGCGGTGGCCCGCACCCCGGTCGCGGTCGGCGTCTCGGTCGGCGCCGCGATCGGGGCCGCCGTCACGGTCATGCCGTCCACGCGGCGAGCTGCGCGCGGACCCAGGCGGCGGTGCCCTGGACGCCGGTCTCGCTCCGCAGCGACTGGAAGACGACCGGGAGTTCGGCGCGCTGGGCCTTGGCGTCGGCGGCCATCCGGGCGAGGTCGGAGCCGACGTACGGGGCCAGGTCGGTCTTGTTGACGATGAGCAGGTCGGCGGTGGTGACGCCGGGGCCGCCCTTGCGGGGGATGTCGTCCCCTCCGGCCACGTCGATGACGAAGATCTGGGCGTCGACCAGGCCCTTGGAGAAGGTGGCGGTGAGGTTGTCGCCGC
Source organism: Streptomyces sp. NPDC057253 (assembly GCF_042669125.1). Lineage (NCBI taxonomy): Bacteria > Bacillati > Actinomycetota > Actinomycetes > Kitasatosporales > Streptomycetaceae > Streptomyces > Streptomyces sp. NPDC057253. Next base: position 109,187 of record NZ_JBHUXV010000010.1, read on the forward strand.
CGCTCTCCACGAGGATCAGGTCGAGGGGGCCGACCTCGTCCTCCAGGTCCTCGACGGCTTCGAGGTTGGCGGAGATGTCGTCGCGGATCGCGGTGTGGGGGCAGGCTCCCGTCTCCACGGCGGTGATGCGCTCGGGAGGGAGGACGGCTTCCCTGAGGAGGAACTCGGCGTCCTCGCGGGTGTAGATGTCGTTGGTGACGACGGCGAGGGAGAGTTCGTCGCGGAGGGCTCGACAGAGGGCGGCGACGGTTGCCGTCTTGCCGGAGCCGACGGGGCCGCCGAGGCCGATGCGGAGGGCTCGGTGGGAGCCGTCCTTGCGGTGGGCGTCGGCGCTTACTGCGGCGGGGCCGTCTTGAGAGTGGTCCAGGTGCATGTACGGCTCCTTTTGGGTTCGTTGTCGAGTGCGGGTGCGTAGGGGCTGGTCGCGCAGTTCCCCGCGCCCCCAACTGGGTTACCTGGGCGCCCCTATGACGCGAACAGGCGTACTGGCCATGCCGCGTGCAGCTCGGCTGCGATCTCCAGCAAGGGCGCCGACGCGGCGGGCAACGAGTCCGGCCCCTCGCCGACAGCCCGCCGCGCCGCCTCTACCGCCTGGTCCGCGACCCCGTCCAGCTCCAGTGCCAGCCTTGCCAGTACGGCCGTCGCGTCGAAGGGGTCCAGGCTCAGGAGGCGGACCGTCGCGCTCGCCGGGCCGCTCACGCTCTCGTACGCCGCGCAGTACGCCGCGTCCAGCGCCTCCAGGCCTGCCGCGCGGGCCGCCAGGCCCAGGACCACCGGTTGGTGGGCGCCCTTGGGGAACTCCTGTGCCACCGCGTCCAGTTCGGGCGACGGCCAGGTCGCTCGGGCCGCTCGCATCAGCTGGCGGCCCAGCTTGCGGGCGGCGAGCCGTAGCGCCGGGGACGGGGTGCGGGCGTCCGCCGCCGCGTCCAACTCGCCCGGATCCAGACCGAGTACGGCTGCCGCGGCCAGCGCCGCCGACACCAGGCCCGCCGTGTGCAGCCGGCCCCGGCAGAACGCCTCCAGGCTCTGCGCGTCCGTGATCCGTCCCGCCTTGACCGCCGCCTCCGCCCCGCCGGAGTGCGCGTGGCCCCCGGCGGGGAAGCGGCCGTCGGCCAGGACGAGCAGTGCTGCCCGTGACATCACGACCCCGCCATCAGAAGAGGAAGTAACGCTGGGCCATGGGCAGTTCGGCCGCCGGGGTGGCCTCCACCAGCTCGCCGTCGATGTGCACGGCGAAGCTGTCGGGGTCGACCCGGACGTCGGGCCGGGCGTCGTTCTCGCGCATGTCGGCCTTGGTGACCCCACGCGTCGACTCGATCGCCACGAACCGCTTGCCGAGCTGGAGCCGCTCCGGCAGCCCGTCCTCGATGGCCAGCGGTGCCACGAAGTTGAAGGAGTTCGAGGCGGGGGCCCGGCCGATCGCCCCGTACATCGGCCGGGGCAGGATCGGCTGCGGGGTCGGGATGGACGCGTTCGCGTCGCCCATCTGCGCGTAGGCGATCTGGCCGCCCTTGAGCACCAGATGGGGCTTGACGCCGAAGAACGCCGGCTCCCACAGCACCAGGTCGGCCAGCTTGCCCGTCTCGACCGACCCGACCTCGTGCGCGAGGCCCTGGGCGACGGCGGGGTTGATCGTGTACTTGGCGACATAACGCCGTACGCGACGGTTGTCCGCGCGGCCGTCGCCCGGCAGCGCGCCCCGGCGCCGCTTCATGACGTGCGCGGTCTGCCAGGTCCGCATGATCACCTCGCCGACGCGGCCCATGGCCTGGGCGTCGGAGGAGATGATCGAGATGGCGCCCAGGTCGTGCAGGATGTCCTCGGCGCCGATGGTGGTGGGGCGGATGCGGGACTCGGCGAAGGCGAGGTCCTCCGGCACGGCCGCGTTGAGGTGGTGGCACACCATCAGCATGTCGAGGTGTTCCTCGGCGGTGTTGACGGTGAAGGGCCGGGTCGGGTTGGTGGAGCTGGGCAGGACGTGCGGCTGGGAGACCACGGTCATGATGTCCGGTGCGTGACCGCCGCCCGCGCCCTCGGTGTGGTAGGCGTGGATGCCCCGCCCGCCGATCGCGGCGAGCGTGTCGCCCACGAAACCGGCCTCGTTGAGGGTGTCGGTGTGGATGGCGACCTGGATGCCGGTGCGGTCGGCGACGGTCAGCGAGGCGTCGATGACGGCCGGGGTCGAGCCCCAGTCCTCGTGCAGCTTCAGGCCGAGGGCGCCGCCGCGGATCTGGGACAGCATCGCCTCGTGCGAGACGGTGTTGCCCTTGCCGAGGAAGCCGATGTTGAGCGGGTACTGCTCCATCGCCTCCAGCATCCGGGCCAGGTGCCAGGGGCCGGGGGTGACGGTGGTGGCCTTGGAGCCCTCGGCGGGGCCGGTGCCGCCGCCGACCAGGGTGGTGATGCCGGCGGAGAGGGCCTCGTCGGCGATCTGCGGGCAGATGAAGTGGACGTGCGCGTCGATGCCGCCGGCGGTGAGGATCCGTCCGTTGCCCGCGATGACCTCGGTCTCGGGGCCGATCACCAGGTCCGGGTGGACCCCGTCCATGGTGTCGGGGTTGCCCGCCTTGCCGATGCCGGTGATGCGGCCGTCGCGGATGCCGATGTCGGCCTTGACGACACCCCAGTGGTCGACGACGACCGCGCCCGTGATGACGGTGTCCGGGGTGCCCTCGGCGCGGGTGGCCCGCGCCTGGCCCATGGACTCGCGGATGACCTTTCCGCCGCCGAACACGGCCTCGTCACCGGCGAGCCCGGGGCCGCCGGAACGATCCTCCTCGACCTCGATCAGCAGGTCGGTGTCGGCGAGCCGGATGCGGTCGCCGGTGGTGGGGCCGAACAGGTCGGCGTAGGCGGCACGAGAGATCTCAGGCATCGAGGGCACCTCCGGTCTCCCCGCGCAGCCCCGGCACCACACGGGCGCCGGCGAGCGGGACGAGTTCCACGTCGACGGGGATGCCGGGCTCGAAGCGCACGGCGGTGCCGGCGGCGATGTTCAGCCGCCTTCCGCGCGCCGCGGCGCGGTCGAACTCCAGGCCGGGATTGGTCTCGGCGAAGTGGTAGTGGGAGCCGACCTGGACGGGTCGGTCGGCGGCGTTGAGGACGGTCAGGCGGGTGACCTCACGGCCCTCGTTGTACGCAATCGGGCCGTCGGCGAAGAGGATCTCTCCGGGAATCATCGGGCCCCCTCAGACGATCGGGTCGTGGACGGTGACGAGCTTGGTGCCGTCCGGGAAGGTGGCCTCGACCTGCACGTCGTGGATCATCTCGGGGATGCCCTCCATGACGTCGTCGCGGGTCAGCAGCTTGCGTCCGGAGGCCATGAGCTCGGCGACGGTACGGCCGTCACGCGCGCCCTCCAGGATGTGCGAGGTGATGAGCGCGACCGCCTCGGGGTGGTTGAGCTTGAGACCACGGGCCCGGCGCTTCTCGGCGACGTCGGCCGCCACATGGATCAGCAGCCTCTCTTGCTCGTGCGGGGTCAGTTGCACGTCCCACCTCACAGTCCTCGCTCCGGACCGTGCGGGGTCCGGTTGCCTCAGCCCCGGGGCAAAGTCCCTGGTGGCGTGGACCGCAGGCTAGTTGGATCCGGTTTCAGGCACGTTAACCGAGCTGTGATCCATCAACGCGCGTCGCCGCCGCCCCGTCGCGTGCTCGTCAGCGCGGGCCGGCGTCACCCCCCATGCTCATCAACGCCCGTAGACCCGCCGCCAGTTCGTCGATGGAGGTCGGCCCGAACAGCGCCTGCTGTGCGAGGAAGCCCATCGCGGCCGCCATCATGGTGCGGGCCACCTGCTCCGCGGGGACGTCCGAGCGCATCATCCCGACGTCCTGGTACTCCCCGACGATCCGGGCCCAGGCCGCGCGCACCGCGCCGTAGCCCTCCCGCAGGACGGCCGAGAGCTCCTCGTTGCGGATCGTCTCCGCCCACACCTGGACGACCAGGCCCGGAAACGCGGGCCGGCCGTCCACGGTCAGGGACTCCTTGGCGGCGAGGACGCGGCCGAGCACCGACGCGACGAGGACGTCCGGCGAGGGGGGCGGGGTGGTGCGGGCCGCCTCCTCGAACCCTGCGTGGACCTGACCGAGCACCTCTTGGACGATGGCGCCGATCAGCTCCTCCTTGCCGCTGAAGTAGCGGTAGACGGCCCCCGCCGAGAGGTCGACCTCCTTGAGGACGTCCTGCATGGACGTGGCGTGGAAGCCGTTGCGGGCGAAGCAGAGCGCGGCGCCGTCGAGGATCTGGCGACGGCGGGCGTCGAGGTGTGCCTGGGATACGCGAGCCATGTCCACAAAGTAAAACGAACATTCCTTCTTGACAAGGAGCGGCAGCGGCGGGACGGTGGTGACGAACTTAAAACGAACGATCCTTCTTTTTGGAGTCCTCATGTCCACCCGCCGCCTGCTCGCGGTCGTCGTCCTCGTGCCCCTGCTGGCCGCCGTGGCGCTGTGGGCCTTCGCCTGGCCCGCCGCCCGCACCGCCCCCCGCGACCTGCCGCTCGGCGTGGCCGGTCCGGCCACCGCGACCGCACAGGTGGAGCAGCAGCTCCGGCGGCACGAGGGCGCATTCGAGATCCACCGCTACGCCGACGAGGCCGCCGCCCGCTCCGCCATCGAGGACCGGGACGTGTTCGGCGCGGTCGTCGTCACCTCCCAGGGCCCCGAGCTGCTCACCGCGTCGGCCGCGAGCCCGGTCGTGGCCCAGCTCCTTCAGCAGGCCGTGACCCAGCAGGCCGCCGCGAGCGGTGCCGAGGTCAAGGTCGTGGACGTCGTCGCCACTCCCGCCTCCGACCCGAGGGGCGCGGCCCTGAGCTCGTCCGTACTGCCGCTGGCCCTCGCGGGCCTGGTGGCGGGCGCGGCCGTGACCCTGCTCGGACTGCGCGGCCTGCGCGCGGTGACCGCGCTGGTCGTCGTCGCCGCACTGGTGGGCGTCATCGCGGCCGCGCTGGCACACAGCTGGCTCGGCGCCCTCACCGGCGACTGGTGGGCGGAGGCCGGCGCGCTCGGGCTGGCGACGCTGGCGGTGAGCGCGGCCGTGGCGGGTCTGGCCGCCCTGGTCGGCCCGGCGGGGATCGGAGCCGTCGCGTTCCTGGTGATGTTCCTCGGCAACCCGTTCTCGGGAGCGGCCACGGCCCCGCAGCTGCTGCCCGAGCCGGTCGGCACGATCGGCCAGTGGCTGCCGCCGGGCGCGAGCGCGACCCTGCTGCGCTCGGTGTCGTTCTTCGACGGCGCGGCGGCGACCGGACCGGCCCTGGCCCTCACCTGGTGGGCGGTGCTGGGGCTGGGCGCCGTGATCGCGGGGAGCGCCCTGCGGCGGGAGCGGGCGACGAAGACCACGTCCAGCACCGCGGAGCCCGCGCTCACCCCGGTCGGCTGACGAACCGGCTCCACCGGACGCCTGCTCCACCGGACCCCTGCTCCACCGAACCCCGGCCCCGGCGGCCGGGGTTCACGCTTGGGCGCGACGCGGTTCTACGACGGTCCGGGCCCCCGGTGATGGGCCGCGATGCCGAATCGCTGGTGTTCGCGAGGAGCGGACGCGACCTCCCGCACGGCGGAGACCGCGCTGACCACCTGCTCCTCGACGGGCTCCTGGAGCTCCTCCAGCCGTTCGAGGTCCGCGGCGGAGACCAGGGCGACCAGCGGCTTTCCATGCCGTGTGACGACGACCCGCTCGCCGCCGTACACCACCCGGTTGATCAGGTCGGCGAGTTCAGCCCTGGCTTGCGTCACCGGAATCTCGTAGGCCATACCCCCATCATAACGTCACGTACGTCCTGTACATTTTTTACGGACAGCCTGCCGCGAGGAGGGGTACGCCATGACCCGACCGACCGCCCGTCACGTCCTGCCCGAGTTCCATGAGCGCACGAGTTCCGGGGCCAGGACGATGGATCCGTACTCCAGGCTGCTGGAGGAGCGGATCGTCTTTCTCGGGACGCCGATCGACGACATCTCGGCGAACGACGTGATGGCGCAGTTCATGTACCTGGAGCACCAGGCGCCGGACCGGGACATCGCGCTGTACATCAACTCCCCCGGCGGCTCGTTCAGCGCGATGTCGGCGATCTACGACACCATGCAGTACGTCAGTTGCGATGTGGAGACGACCTGCCTCGGCCAGGCCGGTTCCTCCGCGGCGGTGCTGCTGGCGGCCGGCACCCCGGGCAAGCGCTCGATGCTCCCGGGCGCCCGGGTCGTGATCCACCAGCCCGCCCTGACCGAGCCGGTGCAGGGGCAGGCGAGCGATCTGGCCATCCAGGCCGACGAACTGATCCGGGTGCGGGCCCGCCTGGAGGAGCTGCTGGCGCGGCACACCGGGCGGACCCCGGAGCAGGTGGGCGAGGACATCGAGCGGGACAGGATCCTGGACGCGCAGGGCGCCCTGGACTACGGCCTCGCGGACGCGATCGTCCCGAGCCGCAAGTCCTCCGGCACCCCGGGTGAAAGGTGAGCCGCGGATGGTCCCGGACCTGCCACCGCTGCCCGCGCTCACCCGCGCCGAGGGCGAGCTGATCGACCGTTATCTCGACGTGGTCGACCTGCTGGGCCGGATCAATCCCGCCCGGCACGAGGACACCTACGGCGGACTGCGCGCCGCGCAGGCGCTGGTGGCCAGGGCGGCCGAGCTACGCGACGCGCTGGTCCTGATGCACGCCCGGGGTGAGCGCGAGCTGCATGCCGCGACCCTGGCCCGGGCCCTGCGGGTGCTGGACGGGGAGCGGCGTACGGCCCGGGTCACCGTGCCGCCCGCCGAAGACAGTTGACGAGGCGTCCGCGGCTGAGTTGAAACGCGCCGAACGACGTACCCCCTATTGGAGGAGGCGCGGCTCCTTTTTCGCGACCCTCAGGGTTGCGCAACGCGCGTGGTGCAGGAGCGGAATGAGGAGTTTCTGTGCTGGTCGGGGGCTCCTCGGGCCCTCGACACCCCTGCATTCGAAGGGGTGTTCACCCAAACGGGTGAGTGGTGAGTAACAACACAAATCCACGGTTCCGTTGGGTTTTTCGCACTTCCGTGCGCCAAGATCCCTGTCTGACGACAAGCCCCCGCCGCAGCGGCGGGGCGATCCGGGCGGACGCCGAGTCCTGCCGCCGTCCGGATGACCGGTCGACAGAAGTGGATCGGCAGGAGTGGAGGACCCAAGCACGACGGGTCGCCGGGACGGTCACGCCATGACCGGTCCGAGCAGCCCTTGGGGTGAAGCCGCGTCAGCGGCCGGGCAACTTCGCCAGCCCGAATCCGACAGGTCATCCTTCACAGGCGGCTGACGAAGGGTTGCGCATGACTGCGCTCAATCGTGTCCCGTCGCTGATGGCCCGAGCCGGTACGGTCTCGGCCTTCGCTCTGGCCGCCGTGGGCGGCTCCGTCGTGGTCCCCGGTGTCGCAGCAGACGCCGCCGCCGCGACGCCGGCGACGAAGGCACTCAAGGTCGCGGCCTCCAAGAAGGGCTCGCCGTACCGCTACGGCGCCACGGGACCGTCGCGCTTCGACTGCTCAGGGCTCACGCTGTACTCGTTCAAGAAGGCGGGCAAGAAGCTCCCGCGGACGGCTGCCCAGCAGTACAACAAGACCCGCCACATCGGCGCCGGCAGCCGCAAGGCCGGTGACCTGGTGTTCTTCCACTCGGGCTCGAACGTCTACCACGTCGGCATCTACGCCGGGAAGGGAAAGATCTGGCACGCCCCGAAGACCGGGGACGTGGTGCGGCTGCAGAAGATCTGGACGAAGAGCGTCTGGTACGGCCGGGTCAAGTGACGACCCCGAGGGGCCGCCGGCACCCTGACCTGCCGTCGGCCCCTCGGACCTGCGGACCGCCTGACACCGACTCAGGCGGCCGCCCGGGCCGCGCGCAGCGACTCGGCCGGCAACAGCACGCCGAGAGCCGCCAGACCGCCTCCGGTGCCCCCGAGGACGGCCGTCGAGGCCTAGGGGGCTGAGCGCGTTGGTGACGGAGCCCTGCGCCAGCGGCCGCGCGGGCTCGACCTCCGCCTCGGGACCCGCCCAGCAGGTGCAGCTCCCGGAACAGTGCGGGCACGGCCGTGAGGACCGCCGCGAGCGCGGTGTGCAGCAGCAGCCCGGCCGCGACGCCCAGCGCGCAGGCCGCCCTGCCCGGCGGGAGACCAGGGCGTTGCGTACGACGCCGGTGAAGTCGGCGCCCGCCCCGTACGACCCGCCCCGGCTCGCGCGTATCCCGGCGTGGAGTCGTCGGTCACCTTCCACGAACCCCTGACGCACACCTACGAGCCGGCCCCGCTCCCCACGGGGGGGGTGGAGTCGGTGCGCCGTACGAACTCGGTCGTCCATCGGACCGGGGAGGCGTCGGCCGCGTGAGGAAACTACGGCTCCTGTTGGCCGGCCGTCGTGACCGACTGGGCCGGGACCGTCCACGGGAGTTCGATGGAGACCGTCTTGCCGCCCTCCCGCGTGGGCCTGACCTTCAGCTTGCCCCCGCACTCGGCGGCGAGCCAGCGGATGATCACCATCCCGCGGCCGTTGTCCTGCTGGACCGCGGCCGGGAGGCGTCTGGGAAAGCGGGGGTGGCTGTCGGTCACCCCGATGCGCAGCTGTTCGTCGCGGTCCAGCTCGATGTCCACCGTGAAGGTGGGTGACTGCCCGAAGGTGTGCTGTACGGCGTTGGTGGCGAGTTCGGAGACGATGAGCCGGACGGTCTCGGCGGCGTCCGTGGCCGAGGGCAGCCCCCACTCCGCGAGTGTGCTCAGGACGTAGGTGCGGGCCGCGGAGACCGAGGCTGGTTCGCTCGGCAGGGTGACGGATGCTTCCAGGTGATCTGCCATGGCGACGTCGTCCCTTTCCCACGGGACCGAAGTCCGACACGGTGCGGATGGTTCGAGTACGGTCCCGGACTGGTGGTTCTTCGTCAGAGTGCCATTACCGCGGCGGTGACGGGTGCCGATCCACCAAGATATGCATATATCTGTCGCTCGAAGCGGTGAACTCTGCGACGCGAGACCGTATTTGGGCGGCTCGTAAGGAGTAAGGAGTAGCGCATGCAGCACGGTCCCGCGGTGCGCCGTCGAAAGCTGGGCGCCGAACTGCGTGCGCTGCGCGCGAGTGCCGGGCTCACCAGCGGTGAGGCGGCCCGGCTCGTGGGCTGGCACCAGTCGAAGGTGAGCCGGATCGAGACCGGTGCCAGCGGGGTGAAACCGGCCGATGTGCGGTTACTCCTGGACGCCTTCGGCGTGACGGACACGGAACTGCGGGAGCTGCTTCTGGTATTGGCGGGTTCCGACGGGGGCGGCGGCGGCCGGCACCACTGGTGGCACGCCTATCGGGGCGTCCTGCCCCCGACCTACCGGGACTTCATCAGTCTGGAGTCCCAGGCGAGCGCGATGCGCACGCTGGAGACCTCGGTAGTGCCCGGGCTGCTCCAGACGCCCGAGTACGCGCGCGCGGTGACCCGGGCCGCGGTGGACGGGCTCGACGACGAGCGGCTCGACGCGCTGGTCGAGGTGCGGCTGGCCCGTCAGGACGTACTGCGCGCCCAGCGGCCACTGGAGTTGAGCGCCGTCCTGGACGAGGCGGTGCTGCGGCGGGAGGTCGGCGGGCCCGTGGTGATGACCCGGCAGCTGCACAGACTTCTGGAGGCGGCCCGGCTGCCACAAGTGTGCCTCCAGGTACTGCCGTTCACGGCCGGGGCGCATGTGGGTGTCACCGGCCCTTTCGTAATCTTCTCATTTTCGAGCACTTCTGATCTGGACGTGGTTGTTCTCGACCACTTGACGAGTAGCCTCTACCTCGAACGGAAAGAAGACCTGGAGGCCTACACCGAGGCCTTCAACTCCCTTCAGGTCCACGCCCTTTCGCCCGAGGACTCGTTGGACTACATCGCCGAGTTGGGTGACGGCGCGTAAGGAGGCACCATGTCTGCACTGCCTCGGCACGTTCCATCCAGTACCGAACTACGCGAGGTGCGCTGGCTGCGCAGCAGTTACAGCACCGGAGCGAACAACTGCGTCGAGACGGCGAGGCCGTCGGCCGGGCCCTGGGCCGGGCTGCTCGCCGTACGCGACTCCAAGGACCCGGACGGACCCGCGCTGCTCTTCTCCCCCGAGAGCTGGGCGGGCTTCACAGCCGCGTTCTGACCCCGGGTCCATCCGGCGCCACGGCCGTGTCACGCCGACTCATGGTCGTGTTCCGCCGATCACCCGTACAGCGCGTTCGATCTGCTCCTCGGAGAGGTCGGCGCGGGCGGTCAGCCTGAGCCGTGAGATGCCGTCGGGCACGGACGGGGGCCGGAAGCAGCCCACGAACAGCCCGGCCGCACGGCAGTCGGCCGCCCACCGCACGGCCTCCTCCGGGGAGGGTGCGCGCACCGATACCACCGCGGCGTCCGGACGTACCGCCTCCAGACCCGCGGCGGTCAGGCGTGCGTGCAGTCCGGTCGCCACCTCACGCGCGCGTGCGGCCCGTTCGGGCTCACGTCCGAGCAGCCGCAGGGCCGCCAGGGCGGCTCCCGCCGACGCGGGGGCCAGACCGGTGTCGAAGATGAACGTCCGTGCCGCGTTGACCAGGTGCTCGATCACCCGTGCGGGGCCGAGCACGGCACCGCCCTGGCTGCCGAGCGACTTGGAGAGCGTGACCGTGACGACCACGTCGTCGGCGCCCGCGAGTCCCGCCGCGTGCGGGGCGCCGCGGCCGCCGGTGCCGAGCACGCCCAGGCCGTGGGCGTCGTCGACGACCAGGCCCGCGCCGTGCTCCCGGCATGCCGCGGCGAGGCCGGTCAGGGGCGCCGCGTCGCCGTCGACGGAGAAGACGGTGTCGGACACGGCGACCGCGGGCCCGTCATGCGTACCGAGCGCCTTGCGGACGGCCTCGGGGTCCGCGTGCGCGACGACCTGGGTCGTGCCGCGGGCCAGTCGGCAGCCGTCGATGAGCGAGGCGTGGTTGCCCGCGTCGGAGACGATCAGCGAGCCGTGCGGCGCGAGCGCGGTGACGGCGGCGAGGTTGGCCGCGTAGCCGGAGGAGAGGACGAGCGCCGCCTCGAAGCCGCAGAAGTCGGCCAGCTCGCGTTCGAGTTCGGTGTGCAGCTCGGTCGTACCGGTGACGAGCCGGGACCCGGTGGCGCCGCCGCCCCAGGTCCGGGCGGCCGCCTCCGCTCCCGCCACGACCTCGGGATGGCGGGCCAGGCCCAGGTAGTCGTTGCTCGCCAGATCGAGCAGCGGGGAGTCGGCCGGGCGGGGCCGCAGGGTCCGTACGAGTCCGGCCTGCCGGCGTGCCGCCGCCTGCTCGTCGATCCAGCCGAACGCCATGGGTCCTCCGGTGCTTTTGTAGACAACGAACAGACCCTAGCGGCAGCAAACGCTACCCACGGTGTGGCAATACCCACACGTCAAAGCGGGTGAGTTGTTCGATCCCTACCTTGGCCCGAGGCGGGTCCGTAGGACAGGATCGGCTCTCATGGACCTGCTGAACACGCTGGTGGACAAGGGGCTTCGGCGCGAGCTGCCGACCCGCGAGGAGGCGCTGGCCGTACTGGCCACGTCCGACGACGAGCTGCTCGATGTGGTGGCCGCGGCCGGGAAGGTGCGCCGGCACTGGTTCGGACGGCGGGTGAAACTCAACTATCTCGTCAACCTGAAGTCCGGGCTGTGCCCCGAGGACTGCTCCTACTGCTCCCAGCGGCTCGGCTCCTCGACCGGCATCCTGAAGTACACCTGGCTCAAGCCCGAGCAGGCCTCCCAGGCCGCCGCGGCCGGACTCGCCGGTGGCGCCAAGCGGGTCTGCCTGGTGGCCTCCGGGCGCGGGCCGACCGACCGGGACGTGGACCGGGTCGCGGGCACCATCAAGGCGATCAAGGAGCAGAACGAGGGCGTCGAGGTGTGCGCCTGTCTGGGTCTGCTCTCCGACGGCCAGGCCGAGCGGCTGCGCGAGGCGGGCGCGGACGCCTACAACCACAACCTCAACACGTCCGAGTCGACCTACGGCGACATCACCACCACCCACACCTACGCCGACCGGGTGGACACCGTCACCAAGGCGCACGCGGCCGGTCTGTCCGCCTGCTCGGGCCTGATCGCCGGCATGGGCGAGAGCGACGAGGACCTGGTCGACGTCGTCTACTCGCTGCGCGAGCTGGACCCCGACTCGGTCCCGGTCAACTTCCTGATCCCGGTCGAGGGCACCCCGCTGGCCAAGGAGTGGAACCTCACCCCGCAGCGCTGCCTCAGGATCCTCGCGATGGTCCGCTTCGTCTGCCCGGACGTGGAGGTCCGCATCGCGGGCGGCCGCGAGGTCCATCTGCGCACGATGCAGCCCCTCGCCCTCAACCTCGCCAACTCGATCTTCCTCGGCGACTACCTCACCACCGAGGGCCAGGCCGGCAAGGCCGACCTGGAGATGATCGCCGACGCCGGCTTCGAGGTGGAGGGCGCGGGCGAGGTCACCCTGCCGGAGCACCGGGCACACGCGGCGGCCGGGGGCGGCTGCGGCTCGCACCAGGACGGCGGCTGCGGGTCGGGGGCGGACGCGGACGCCGGGTGCGGGTCGGGGGCGGAGGCGGACGCCGGGTGCGGGTCGCACGCGGGCGGTGGCGTCTGCGGTACGGCCGCCTCGGCGCCGGCGGCAAGCGAGCCCCGTACCGACCTGGTCGCCGTACGCCGCCGAGGTGCCGGAACGGATCTCGCGCCCAATGCCTGATCTGCCCGGCCTGCCGGTGCCTGAGCTGCTGGCGCTCGACCGGCGGCACGTGTGGCATCCGTACGGTCCGATGCCCGGCCGGGTCGACCCGCTCGTCGTGGAGTCGGCGAGCGGGGTGCGGCTCAGGCTCGCCGAGGGCCCGGAGCTGGTCGACGGCATGTCCTCCTGGTGGTCGGCGATCCACGGCTACAACCACCCGGTGCTGAACGAGGCCGCGCACGAGCAGCTCGGCCGGATGAGCCATGTGATGTTCGGTGGGCTCACCCACGAGCCCGCGGTCCGGCTCGCGAAGCTCCTTGTCGACATGTCTCCTAAAGGGCTGGAGCATGTCTTCCTCGCCGACTCGGGGTCGGTGTCGGTCGAGGTCGCGGTCAAGATGTGCCTCCAGTACTGGCGCTCGCTGGGCCGCACGGGCAAGCAGCGCCTGCTGACCTGGCGCGGCGGCTACCACGGCGACACCTGGCAGCCCATGTCGGTGTGCGACCCCGAGGGCGGGATGCACGAGCTGTGGTCCGGGGTGCTGCCCCGCCAGGTGTTCGTGGACGCGCCCCCGGCCGAGTACGAGGAGTCGTACGCCGACCGGCTGCGGGCGGCGATCGAGCGGCACGCGGACGAACTGGCCGCGGTGATCGTGGAGCCGGTGGTGCAGGGCGCGGGCGGGATGCGGTTCCACTCCCCCGCGTATCTGCGGGTGCTGCGCGAGGCGTGCGACGCGCACGACGTGCTGCTGGTGTTCGACGAGATCGCGACCGGCTTCGGACGCACGGGCGCGCTGTTCGCGGCGGAGCACGCGGCGGTGACGCCGGACGTGATGTGCGTGGGCAAGGCGCTGACCGGCGGCTATCTGACGATGGCGGCGACGCTGTGCACGCCCCGGGTGGCCGAGGGGATCTCGCGGGGCGAGGTCCCGGTGCTCGCGCACGGCCCGACCTTCATGGGCAACCCGCTGGCCGCGTCGGTGGCCTGCGCCTCGATCGGGCTGCTGCTCGGGCAGGACTGGCTCGCGGAGGTCAAGCGGATCGAGGCGGGCCTGTGGGAGGGCCTGGCGCCGGCGCGTGACCTCCCCGGGGTGAAGGACGTTCGGGTTCTGGGCGCCATCGGGGTCGTGCAGCTGGACCACGAGGTCGACATGCGGGCCGCGACCGAGGCCGCCGTACGCGAGGGCGTGTGGCTGCGGCCGTTCCGCGACCTCGTCTACACCATGCCGCCGTACGTCACCGGCGACGAGGACGTGGCACGGATCGCGCGCGCGGTGTGCGCCGCGGCGAAGGAGGGATGACATGCCGGTCCTGGTGATCACGGGCACGGGCACGGAGGTCGGCAAGACGGTGACCACGGCCGCCGTGGCCGCGGCGGCGCTCGCGGCGGGGCGTACGGTCGCCGTCCTGAAGGCCGCGCAGACCGGCGTACGGCCGGACGAGCCGGGGGACGCCGAGGAGGTGGCCCGGCTCGCGGGTGCCGTCACCAAGGGCGAACTGGCCCGTTTCCCCGAGCCGTTGGCCCCGGCGACGGCCGCGCGCCGGGCCGCTCTCGAACCGGTGCACCCGGAGGGGATCGCCGAGGCCGCCGCCAAGCTGGCCACCGAGCACGATCTGGTGCTGGTGGAGGGGGCGGGCGGGCTCCTCGTCCGCTTCGACGAGGAGGGCGGGACGCTGGCCGACGCGGCTCAGCTGTTGCGGGCGCCGGTGCTGGTCGTGGCGTCGGCGGGCCTCGGCACACTCAACACCACGGAGCTGACGGCCCGTGAACTGCGGCGCCGTGAGCTGGACTTGGCGGGTGTGGTGATCGGCAGCTGGCCCGACTCCCCCGATCTCGCCTCGCGGTGCAATGTCGCCGATCTGCCGGAGGTGGCCGGGGCCCCGCTGCTGGGCGCGCTGCCGGCCGGGGCGGGACGGCTCGCACCAGCCGACTTCCGTGCGGCTGCGCCGAGTTGGCTGGCACCGCGACTGGACGGGAGCTGGGACGCGGAGGAGTTCGGGGCGCGCGAGGCGCCCTGAGGAGCCGCTACGACACCTCGGCGCGCGACACCTCGGCGCGCGGCTCTGAGGGGCTACGGGACCTCGCTCTCGGCGATGAGCCGCACCAGTTCGATGCGGGAGCGGATGCCCAACCGGGTGAAGACGCCCCGCAGATGGTGGTCGATCGTGCGCGGGCTGAGCGCCAGGCGGGCGGCGATCTCGCGGTTGGTGGCGCCCTCGGCGACCATGCGGGCGACCAGCAGCTGTTGGGCGGTCAGACGTGCGGCGGGATCCACGGACCGGGTCTGGGCGGCGGGGGCGCCCAGCGCGCGGAGTTCGGCTCTCGCCCTGGCGGCACAGTGCGGTGCGCCGAACTGGTCGAAGGCTTCGAGGGCGCTGTGGAGCCGGTCGCGTGCCTCCGTGCGGTGGCGCAGGCGGCGCAGGGCGCTGCCGAACAGGAGCTCGGTGCGGGCGCGTTCGAGGTCGCGGGTGCCGCGGGCGTGGAGTTCGAGGGCCGTGCGGTAGTGCTCGACGGCCTCCTCCCCCGGGGCCAGCAGGGCCCGGCAGCGGGCGCTCAGCGCGAGGTCGTCGGGGCTGCGGACGGCTGTCGCCCAGCGGTGGTAGTCGGTGTGGGCGGCCCGCGCGATCCGTGTGTCGTCGGTACGGACGGCGGCCTCCACGTAGTGCGGGGTGGCCAGGTGCCGGATGGCCCGGTGGCCGTGGCCGGGACCGAACCCGGCGAGCGCCCGCAGCCGGGCCGCCGCGCCGGCGAAGCGGCCGGCGGTGAGGTCGAGGTAGGCGAGCGCCCACTGGGCCAGGGCGGCGGGCAGGCCGAGGCCCCGGGCGAGGGCGTACGAGCGTGCGGCGGCGGCTCGTTCGCGGCAGACGTCGGCGTCGCCGGTGATCGCCGCGAACATGGCGAGGGCGGCCTGGAGATGACAGGCCCCGTTGTCCTGGCCGGTGGCGTACGCCTGGTGCAGGGCCTCTGTCGCGGCGGCGCGGCCGGCCTGCGGGCGACCGGTCCAGAAGTCGGCGTAGGCCCGGAACTCCATGGCCTGCGCGAGGACGCCGGTCGCGCCCCGGGCGCGGGCGGAGGCGGCGGCGCGCAGGGTCGCGGTGGCGGCGCGGGTGTGGTCGCCGAGCATCAGGGCGGCGATGCCCGCGTGGACGAGGAGGGTGGGGTCGCCGCCCGGGCCGCAGCGGCCGGCGGCCGCCTGGAGGAGGTCGCGGGCGTCCTCGTACCGCCCCTCGAAGGCGGCCGCGAGCCCGCCGAGGGTGCCGGGAGGGGTGATCCCGAGGCGGTCGGCGGCCCGGGCGGCCTCGCGGCAGCGGCGCAGGTCACCGGTGTAGACGGCGGCTTCGGTGGCGCGGGCGAGGAGGCGGGCGGCGGGGTCGAAGGAGGCCCGCGGTTCTCCTGACGTCCCGTCCGCGTCCGGAGAACCGTTGGACCGCCCGCCCACGTCCGGAGAACCGGTTGACGCCCCGCCCACGTCCGGAGAACCGGTCGGCGCCCCCTCCACCTCCGGAGAACCGTTCCGTCTCCCCGTTCTCGCGCGGAGCGCAGCCGCGCCCAGGAGCGCGTCGAACGCCTCCGTGGCGTTGCCCGCGCGGAGCGCGAACAGGCCGGAGAGGGCGTCGTCGGCCGTGCCGTCGGACACGAGTCGGCGGGCCCGGTCGGCGTCGCCCGCCTGCCAGGCGTCGGCGGCGGCACGTGTCACCAGGCGCGAGCGCTCCGCAGGATCCGCACAGAGCGCGGCGGCACGCTCCAGCAGGGCCCGCGCCAGTGCGGGCCGCCCGGTGCGGCGAGCCCGGTCGGCCGAGCCGCGCAGCTCCGCCACCAGCCGTGCGCTCGGGCCCAGCGCGCCCGCGCCGCGGTGCCAGGAACGCAGGGGTGCCTCGCCGTCGCCGTGCAGCACCCGGGCCAGCAGACGGTGGACGTCACGGCGGTCGGCCGGGCAAGCGGACTCGTAGGCGGCGATCCTCGTCCAGGTGTCCCGGAAGACGACACCACCGGCGCCGGAGTGCGCGACGCCCGCTGTCTCCGCCCGCTCCAGCGGGCGGGTGTCGAGGCGGACGGCGGTGACGGCCCGGAGGAAGGCGTGGGTGGCGACCGGGTACTGGTCGGCGGCGGCGAGGAGCAGCAGGAGGCGGGTGTCGTCGGGCAGGGCGCGGAGCTCCGCGCGCAGTGCGCGCAGCAGTCGCGGGGCGAGTTCCGCGGGTTCGGTGGGGAGCGGGTCGAGGCCGGCCGACTGGCGGTCGCTCAGCAGCGTCACGAGTTCGGCGGCGGCGCGCGGATCGCCGTGAACGGAATGCAGCAGCCGCACCCTCACGCCCTCGGGAAGCGCCGAGATCACGCGTCGCGGTGGCGAAGTGCGGGTCTGATGCGGAGGGTTCACCGGAGTCACCACACAACTCACGTTACTGGCGAGTTAATTGACCCGTAAAGACCGGCGATTTCGCCGATGCGACGCGCGTGGACCCGCCCGACACTCCTGACAACCCCACCCGTTTCAGGAGGCATCATGCAGCGCTTCGGGCGTCGCATCGCCGCGGCCGCCACGGCCGTGGTCTCTTCGCTCCTTCTGGCACTCTCCTTCGCCGTGGTCCCCGCGCACGCGGCGACCCACAACCCGATCGTGTTCGTGCACGGCCTGAGCAGTGACGCGAGCAGCTGGGACGACTGGATCGCCGACTTCAAGGCGGACGGCTACAGCGCGTCCGAGCTGGACGCATGGTCGTACAGCTGGTCGCAGTCGAACGTGACCACTGCCCAGCAGCTGGCCACGGAGGTCCAGCGGGTCCTGAGGGCGACCGGCGCCTCGAAGGTCGACCTGGTCACCCACTCGATGGGCGCGCTGAGCGCCCGTTACTACCTGAAGAACCTCGGCGGCACGGCATACGTGGACGACTTCGTCTCGGCGGCCGGCGTCAACCACGGGACGACGACGGCCTCCTGGTGCTCCTGGCTGTACACCTCGTGCGCGGAGATGTACACCGGCAGCTCCTTCCTCACCGCGCTCAACTCCGGTGACGAGACACCGGGCAGCGTCTCCTACGCCAGTTACTGGTCCAACTGCGACGACGCCCTCACCCCGGACACCACGGCGATCCTGAACGGCGCGACGAATGTCGAGGTGGGCTGTATCTCGCACACCGACATGAACAACGACTACGGCGTCTACCATCAGGTGCGCGCTTTCGTGCAGTAGGCGCCGGAGGGGGTGCGACGGGGTCCCACGGGGGACAATCGCGGTAGGGCCCGTCCTCGGCGAGGGAGGCTGTCATGCCGCTACGGTCCGCCGGCACCGGCAAGGTGTCCCGGGATCCCGTCCACCACCCGATCTTCGCGCGGTACTACGCGCGGGTCAGCGTCGCCGCCGAGACCAGGATGGGCCTGGCCGGTGTGCGGGAGCGGCTGCTCGCCGGGTTGTCCGGCCGGGTGCTGGAGATCGGCGCGGGCAACGGTCTGAACTTCGCGCACTATCCGGGCACCGTCTCCGAGGTCGTGGCGATCGAACCGGAGCGCCGGCTGCGGCAGTTGGCGGTGGAGTCCGCGCTGCGCTCGGAGGTGCCGGTGGACGTGGTGCCGGGCGCCGCGGAGGCGCTGCCGGTCAAGAGCGAGGCCTTCGACGCGGTGGTGTTCTCGCTGGTGCTGTGCAGTGTGCGCGATGTGCCGCGCGCGCTGGGCGAGGTACGGCGGGTGCTGCGGCCCGGCGGGACCGTGCGGTTCTTCGAGCACGGGCGGGGCGGCGGCCCGGTGATGCGGTTCACCCAGCGCGCCCTGGACCGCACGCTCTGGCCCCCGCTGAGCGGCGGCTGTCATCTGGCCCGGGACCCGGTCGGGGCGCTGCGCGAGGCCGGGTTCGAACTCGGCCCCTATCGGCGGGTGTTGATGCCGGAGAAGGGGCCGAAGCTGCCCCCGTCCTTCTGCGTGCTGGGCACCGCGTGGCGCCCCTCGCCGACGGACGGCTGAATTCACGGGGACCGCCGCTTCACAGGGATAGCCGATTCACGGGGACCGTCGATTCACGGTGACCGCTGATTCACGGAGACCACCGATTCACACGGTCCGCCGATTCACACGGTCAGCCGCCTCACAGGGTCCACTTCCGCAGCTCACGCGCGATGTCGTGCACCGAGGCGTCGCCCTTCTTGGCCACCTTGGCGAGATCACGGACGAGCACCGGCGAGGTGACGACCCTGAGGCCGCTCGCGACGAGGTAGGCGTAGGCGACCGCGCAGGCGAAGAGCGCGTTGGTGCGCTCCAACGCCGGTACGTGGATGAGGAGTTGCAGCAGCGAGGCGGCGCGCAGATGCGGGTTGTCGTAGACGGGGATGTCGAAGATCTCGGCCTGGTGCCGGGCCACGGCGGCGACCAGGGCGCCCCAGTCGGTGACCTGGGGGTCGCCCGGGGTCTTCTGCTCGGCGAGCATGAGCAGCCAGGCGAGATCGATGTGCAGATCGCTCAACGACTCTCGTTGTCCTTGCTCTCCTTGCCGAACTCCTCCGCGAAGACGGACTCGTACTGCTTCATGAAGTCGGCCGCGGCCTCGACGAAGGCCTGCCCCGCCTCTCCGGTGTCCTTCATGACCAGCTCCTCGATGTAGCGGTTGACGCTCACGCCACGGGCGAGGGCACGTTCACGGGCGGCGCGGGCGGTGCCCTCGTCCACCCGCACGTTCAACTGAGTCTTCGCCATACCCAAAAGCTAGCGCCGATGCGCTAGCACCGGCAAGAGGCGTCCAGGGGGAGCACCAGGACGAGCAGGAGGATGCCGCTTACACGGGGTGCCCCTTACACGGGTATCAGGGGCCCGACCTGGGAGGGAGGACACCTCGACCCCAAGGGGGATATCGGCTGTGGGGTGGATCACATTACCCTCGGCTCCATGGCCACTGCTGCGGAGGACGCCCCCGAGACCGCTCCGACCGAAGGGATCGCGGCCCGCGCCCGCGGTCTGACCAAGGCGTACGGCTCGGGCGAGACGGCCGTGCTCGCGCTGGACGCGGTGGACGTGGACATCGCGCGCGGTCGCTTCACCGCCGTCATGGGGCCCTCGGGCTCCGGGAAGTCCACGCTGATGCACTGCCTGGCGGGGCTCGACACCGTCTCGGCCGGCCAGGTGTGGCTCGGCGACACCGAGATCACCGGGCTGAAGGAGCGCGAGCTGACCCGGCTGCGCCGGGACCGGATCGGGTTCATGTTCCAGTCGTTCAATCTGATCCCCACGCTCAACGCGGCCGAGAACATCACCCTGCCCATGGACATCGCGGGCAAGAAGCCCGACGAGAAGTGGCTGGCCCAGGTCATCGACACCCTGGGCCTGCGGGACCGTCTCAAGCACCGGCCCTCCCAGCTCTCCGGAGGCCAGCAGCAGCGGGTCGCGTGCGCCCGGGCGCTGGCCTCCCGGCCCGAGCTGATCTTCGCGGACGAGCCGACCGGCAACCTCGACTCGCGGGCCGGCCTGGAGGTGCTGGGCTTCCTGCGCGAGGCCGTCGACCAGCTCGGCCAGACCGTCGTCATGGTCACCCACGACCCGGGGGCCGCCGCCCACTCCGACCTGGTGCTCTTCCTCGGGGACGGGCGGATCGTGGACAGCATGGAACGGCCCTCGGCGGAGGCGGTGCTGGAGCGCATGAAGCGTTTCGACGTGATCCGCGGTCAGGTCGACGCCGCTCCCGACGAGGGATGACGCCGTGCTGAAGGCGACGCTCCGCAGTTTTCTCGCCCACAAGGGCCGGCTGCTGCTCTCCGCGCTGGCCGTCGTCCTGTCCGTGGCCTTCGTCTCGGGCAGCCTGATCTTCTCCGACACGCTGAGCCGCACCTTCGACCGGCTCTTCGCCTCCTCGGCACCCGACCTCACCGTCAGCCCCAAGGAGGACCTGAAGGAGGCCATCCCGTCCGGCACCACGGCCACCCTGCCCGCCGCACTCGCGGACCGGGTGGCCCGCGTCGACGGGGTCGCCGCCGCGCGGTTCGACGCCGAGGACGACGGGATCACCGTCGCCGACTCCGAGAACGAGTCGGTGGGGTCCTCCACCGGCGCCCCCACCATCGGCACCGACTGGAACCCGACCTCGCGCAGCCCCGTCGAGCTCACCTCGGGCCACGCGCCGCACGGCCCGGGCGAGGCCCTGCTCGACTCCGAGACCGCCGACCGCAAGGACCTGCGCATCGGCGACCCGCTCACCGTGATCGCGGGCCCCGGCTCGTTCAAGGTGCGGATCGTCGGCATCGTCACCTTCACCACCACCAACCCCGGGGCCTCGCTGCTGTTCCTGGACCCGCCGACCGCGCAGACGAAGCTGCTCGGCTCCGCCGACGCCGCCACCAGCATCTCGGTGGACGCCGCCGAGGGAGTGAGCAACGACCAGCTCAAGCAGCGGGTGGTGGCCGCGCTCGGCACGGGCACCTACGAGTACCGGACCGCCGAGGAGCAGGCGAAGTCGGACATCGACCAGCTGGGCGGCTTCCTCGACGTCATCAAGTACGTCATGTTGGGCTTCGCCGGGATCGCCGTCCTGGTCGGTGTCTTCCTCATCGTCAACACCTTCTCGATGCTGATCGCCCAACGCACCCGCGAACTGGGCCTGTTGCGCGCCCTGGGCGCCGACCGGCGTCAGGTCCGCCGCTCGGTGCTCACCGAGGCCACCCTGCTCGGCCTGGTCGCCTCGACGGTCGGCCTGGGCGCGGGCATCGGCCTTGCGTTCGGCCTCATCGCCCTGATGAACGCCTTCGGCATGAACATCAACTCGGGCGAGATGGTGGTCGGTTGGGGCACCCCCGTGGCGGCGTACGTCGTGGGCGTGGGCGTCACCTTCGTCGCGGCCTATCTCCCGGCCCGGCGGGCGGCCGGCGTCTCCCCCATGGCGGCCCTCGCGGACGCCGAGATCGCCGGCATCGGACGGCCGCTGAAGGTCCGCGCGATCGTGGGCGGCCTGGTGGGCGCGGCGGGCGCCGCCGCACTCGTCGGGTGCGTGACCTCCTCGCGGACGGCGTCGGCGGCCTCGCTGCTGGGGCTCGGTGTCGTCCTGACGCTGCTGGCGACCGTGATCGCGGGGCCGCTGCTGGTGCGGCCGGTGATCCGGGTGCTGGGCGGTGCCTTCCCGGCCCTCTTCGGCCCGGTCGGACGGATGAGCCAGCGCAACGCCCTGCGCAACCCGCGCCGCACCGGCGCCACCGCGGCCGCGCTCATGGTCGGCCTCGCCCTCGTGGGCGGGATGTCGGTGGCCAGCGCCTCCATGTCCAAGTCCTTCGACGACCAGATCGACAAGACCCTGGGCGCCGACTTCGTCGTGCAGAACGGCAACTTCCTGCCCTTCCCGCAGGAGGTCACGGACGCGGTCCGCGACACCGAGGGCACCGGGCTCGTCGTACGGTCGAGGTTCGCGCCCATCGCCGTACGGCTGCCGGACGGCAAGCGCGTCGAGACCACCGCCGCGGGCTACGACCCGCAGCTCGACGAGGTCGCCCGCATCACCTACGCGCAGGGCGACACCGCGGCCGCGCTCGCGTCCGGGCACCTGGGCATGGACCGGGACTTCGCGCGCGACCACGGCGTGAGGGTCGGCAGCAAGGTGCCCGTCGAGTTCCAGGGCGGGCGCCGGACCGAGCTGACCGTGGGCGCGCTCACCGACCAGGACCAGGCGGAGGGGTTCGGGACGCAGGGCGGGATCTACTTCGGGCTCGACACGCTGGAGCGGTTCGCGCCGGGCGGCCAGGAGTCCGCGCTGTACGTCAACGCCGCCTCCGGCACGAGGGCCGACCGGCTGCGCGCGGCCCTGGAGAAGACGCTCGACCCGTATCCGCAGGTCCAGGTGCGTGACCTGGCCGACTACAAGGACCTCGTGCACGACCAGATCGCGGTCCTGCTCTATCTCGTGTACGCGCTGCTCGGGCTGGCGATCGTCATCGCGGTGCTCGGGGTGGTCAACACCCTCGCCCTGTCGGTCGTGGAGCGCACCCGGGAGATCGGGCTGCTGCGCGCCATCGGACTCGCCCGGCGTCAGCTGCGCCGGATGATCCGCCTGGAGTCGGTGGTCATCGCGGTGTTCGGCGCGGTGCTGGGGCTGGCGCTCGGCCTGGTGTGGGGCGTGTGCACCCAGCAGGTGCTGGCGCTCCAGGGCCTGAACGCGCTGGCGATCCCCTGGGGCACGATCGTGGCGGTCGTCGTCGGCTCGGCGGTGGTGGGCATCGTGGCGGCGCTGCTGCCGGCGCTCCGTGCATCGCGCATGAACGTACTGGCGGCCATCGCGCACGAATGATGGAATCACCGGGCAGACAACTCAAGTCGCTTACCGCTGAGGAGAGTTCATGCCCCGCCCCGATCGGCCCCGCCCGTTCCGCTTCGCCGTCAACCTGACCGCCGCCGCCACCGACGAGGTCTGGCGCGCCAAGTGCCGACAGGCCGAGGAGCTCGGGTACGACGTCATCCTGGTCCCCGACCATCTCGGCAAGGTCGCCCCCTTCCCGGCACTGGTCGCGGCGGCGGAGGTCACCGAGCGGCCGCGCCTGGGCACCTTCGTCCTGAACTCGGGCTTCTGGAACCCGGCGCTGCTCGCCCGCGAGGTCGCCACGGTGGACGCCCTCACCCGCGGCCGCCTCGAACTCGGCCTGGGCACGGGCTATGTGCAGGCCGAGCACGACCTGGCCGGGCTGCCCTTCGGGTCGGCGGGCGAGCGGGTGGACCATCTCCGGCACCTGGTCGAGGAGCTGGAGCGGCTGCTGTCCGCCGAGGACCACGTGCCGCGGCCGGTGCAGCGGCCCCGGGTGCCCCTGCTGATCGGCGGGATCGGCAACCGGGTGCTGAGGCTGTCCGCCGAGCACGCCGACATCGCGGCCTTCACCGGGGCGACGCTGGTGCCGGGGAACACGACCGGCAAGCTGATCCCGACCACCGCCGAGCAACTCGACGAACGCGTCGCCCGCTACCGGCGCCTGGCCGAGGGCCGCAAGGAACCGGCCGAGCTGAACCTGCTCATCCAGACGGTGGTCGTCACCGACGACCGCGAGGCCGTCGCCACCCCGTTCCTGCACCGGCTGCCGGACCTCACCCTCCAGCAGGCCCTGGACCTGCCCATCATGTTGATCGGCACGGTCGAGCAGATCGTCGCGCAGGTGCTGGCCCAGCGCGAGCGGTACGGCTTCACCTATCTGACGGTCCTGGAGGCCTCCATGGAGGCGTTCGCGCCGGTGATGGATCGGCTGCGGGGGCGGTAGCCGTCCGGATGCTGGAACTCCGGGTGCCGGGCCGTCCCGCGTGATGGGATCGCCGTATGACCGACCTGCGGATACGGGCCGCGACGCCCGACGACCTGGACACCGTGCTGGCCTTCTGGAAGCAGGCCGCCGAGGGGACGAGCATCAGCGACGACCGGGACGGCGTGGAGCGGCTGGTCGCCCGGGACCCCGAGGCGCTGATCCTCGCCGAGCTCGACGAGGAACTCGTCGGCACGGTGATCGCCGGCTTCGACGGCTGGCGGTGCCATCTGTACCGGCTCGCGGTGCACCCGGAGCGCCGGCGGCGGGGCATCGGGGGCGCGCTGCTCACGGCCGCGGAGGAACGTTTCGTACGGCTCGGCGGGCGGCGCGGGGACGCGATGGTGCTGGTGCGCAACGAGATTGCACAGCACGCGTGGCGCGCCGCGGGGTACGCACCCGAGGAGAAGTGGCGGCGCTGGGTGAAACCCTTCGCCGGGTAGGACGGGCGATCCTGGGGACCCTGTCCGATCATGGGACGGAGGTGACCCGATGACCGAAGTGCTCCTCCTGCTGGTCGCGATCCTGCTGTCGCTGGCCTGCGGTGCCTTCGTGGCGGCGGAGTTCTCGTTGACCACGGTCGAGCGCGGACAGCTCGAGCGTGCGGTGGAGCGCGGTGAGCGGGGTGCGTCCGGTGCCCTGAAGGCCGTACGGAATCTGACGTTCCAGCTGTCCGGGGCGCAGCTCGGGATCACCGTCACCAACCTGGTCGTCGGCATGCTCGCCGAACCGTCGGTCGCAGCGCTGATCGCCGGGCCCCTGGAGTCGCTCGGGGTCTCGGCGTCCGCGTCGAGGTCGCTGGCTCTGGTGCTCGGCACCGCGCTGTCGACCGTCTTCCTGATGGTGGTCGGCGAGCTGGTGCCGAAGAACTGGGCGATCTCCTCGCCGCTGGCGGTGGCCAAACGGGTGGGCACCGCGCAGAGCTGGTTCAGCGCGGCCTTCCGCCCCTTCATCTCGCATCTCAACAACGCGGCCAACCGGGTCGTACGGCTGTTCGGTGTGGAGCCCGCCGAGGAGCTGGCCTCGGCGCGCGGGCCGCAGGAGCTGGCCGCGCTCGCCCGGCACTCGGCGCGCGAGGGCGCCCTGGAGGCGGACACCGCCGAGCTGTTCGTGCGCACGCTCAACCTCGCCGACCTCACCGCGGAGAACGTGATGACCCCGCGCGTGCAGGTGGTCGCCCTCGACATCCAGGCGACCTGCGAGGACGTGGCGAACGCGACGCGCGCGACGGGCCTGTCCCGGTTCCCCGTCTACCGCGGCAACCTCGACTCGGTCGTCGGCATCGCACACATCAAGGACGTCGTCGCGGTACCGGCCGAGCGGCGGCCCCGGGCCTCCGTCGCCGAGCTGCTGCGCGAGCCGCTGCTGGTGCCGGAGTCGCTCACCGTGGACCGGCTGCTGGACCGGCTGTCCGGCAAGCGGACGATGGCGGTGGTCATCGACGAGTACGGCGGGACCGCGGGGGTCGCCACGCTGGAGGACATCGTCGAGGAGGTCGTCGGCGAGGTGCGGGACGAGCACGATCCGCACGAGACACCCGACCTCGCCCCCGCCGGTACCGACGACGAGGGCAGGCCGCTGTTCCACGCCGACGGTTCGGCCCGGATCGACCAGCTCGCGCGCGTGGGGCTGCGGGCGCCCGAGGGGCCGTACGAGACGCTGGCCGGCCTGATCGCGACCGAGCTGGGGCGGATTCCTGCCGTCGGGGACTCGGTGGAGGTCGCGGGCTGGCGGCTGGACGTGGTGGACGCGCAAGGTCGCCGGGCGGCGCGGGTGCTGCTGCACGCGCCGCCGCCGGACGCTTCCGAGGAATCCGGGGGACGCGGGGACTCCGGGGAGCGCGGGGAGTCCGGGAAGCGTGGGGAGTCCGAGGGCTTTGGGGAGCGCGGGGACTCTGGGGACTCCGGGAAGCGCGGGGAGTCCGAGGGCTTCGGGGAGCGCGGGGAGTCCGGGGAGGGGGTCCGGTGACTGTCGTCCAGTTGCTGATCGGTCTGGCGACCCTCGTCGCCAACGCCTTCTTCGTGGGCGCCGAGTTCGCGCTGATCTCGGTGCGGCGCAGTCAGGTCGAGACGTCCGCCGAGCAGGGCGACCGGCGGGCCAAGAGCGTGCTGTGGGGGCTGGAGCACGTCTCCGCGCTGCTGGCGGCCGCGCAGCTCGGGATCACGCTGTGCACGCTGGTCCTGGGTGTGGTCGCGGAACCGGCGATCGCGCATCTGCTGGAGCCGGTGTTCCACGCGGTGGGCGTGCCCGAGGGCGCGGGGCACGCGGTGTCCTTCGTGATCGCGCTGGCCCTGGCGACGTATCTGCACATGCTGTTCGGCGAGATGGTCCCGAAGAACATCGCGCTCGCGGAACCGGTCCGCAGCGCCCTGCTGCTGGGGCCGCCGCTGGTCGCTCTGGCGCGGGCCCTGCGCCCGGTGATCTTCGCGATCAACGCCTTCGCCAACGCGCTGCTGAAACTGCTGCGCGTGGAGACGAGGAACGAGGTCGCGGCCACCTTCTCGGACGCCGAGCTGGCCCGGATCGTCCGGGACTCCGGCGAGGCGGGCCTGATCGACGAGCGGGCGCGGGAGCGGCTGCACGACGCGCTGGAGCTGGGGCGGCGACCGGTGCGGGACGTGGTGCTGCCGCTGGAACGGGTCGTCTACGCGCGCGTGGGCGTCACCCCGGAGCAGTTGGAGGCGCTGTCGGCCCGGTCCGGGTTCTCGCGCTTCCCCGTGGTGGACGAGGGGCGGCGGATCGTGGGCTATCTGCACGTCAAGGACGCGCTGGACGCCTCGCCGCGGGACCTGCCCTTCTCGGTGCGCGACATGCGGCCGATCGCCCGGATCCGGGAGAGCACGCCCCTGGACGACGTCCTGACGGCGATGCGGCGCAGCCGGACGCATCTCGCGGCGGTCCTGGGCGCGGACGGGCGGCTGGCGGGCCTGGTGACGATGGAGGACGTGCTGCGGGAGCTGTTCGGCCGATCCGTGAGCGGCGGTCCGTGAGCGGCGGTCCGTGACGAACAGGGGATCCAGGGGCGACCGACCGTCGGGTATGTGCACGGGCTACCATTTCTTCCGCCATGCAGACTAATCCCACGTACTCCAGCCTGGTCGCGGTCGGCGACTCCTTCACCGAGGGCATGTCGGACCTGCTCCCGGACGGTTCCTACCGGGGCTGGGCCGACCTCCTCGCCGGCCGGATGGCCGCCGTGACGCCCGGCTTCCGCTACGCCAACCTGGCGGTGCGCGGCAAGCTCATCCAGCAGATCGTCGACGAGCAGGTCGACGTGGCCGCGGCGATGCAGCCGGACGTGATCACGCTGGTGGGCGGCCTCAACGACACCCTGCGGCCGCGGTGCGACATGGTCCGGGTGCGTGAGCTGCTGACGGAGGCCGTGGAGCGGCTCGCGCCGTCCTGCAAGCAGCTCGTCCTGATGCGCAGCCCCGGCCGCCAGGGCCCGGTCCAGGCGCGTTTCCGGCCGCGCATGGAGGAGCTGTTCACGGTCGTCGACGAGCTCGCCGCCCGGCACGGCGCGGTGGTGGTCGACCTGTACGGCGCCCCGTCGCTCTCCGACCAGCGTGCGTGGGACGTGGACCGGCTGCACCTGACGGCCGAGGGCCACCGCCGGGTCTGCGAGGCCGTGTGGCAGGCCCTGGGCTACGACCCCGAGGACACCGAGTGGCGAACGCCACTGCCGGCGACGGTGCCGCCGAAATGGCTGGCCCGCCGGATCGAGGACGTCCGCTTCACCCGGCAGCACCTGCTGCCCTGGATCGGACGGCGCCTGACGGGCCGCTCGTCGGGCGACGGCAGGCCGCCGAAGCGGCCCGACCTCCTGCCCTACGAGCACTGAGGACACCGTGCACACGCGCGTGGTCAACGTCCGGGGCCGGCTCCATGAGTACGGCCCCCGGCTGGAGCACGCGCCCGCCGACCTCGTCTACGTCGGCCGCCGTTGGACGATGGGCGGCTGGGACCTGCCGGGACACCCGCTCCTCAACCCCTTCGCCTACGACACCGCCACGCGCCGCAGGGACGGCACGCGGGCGGAGGTGATGGCGAAGTACCGGGCGTATCTGCTGGAGCGGCCGGATCTGCTCGCTCTGCTGCCCGAGCTCCGCGGCAGGGCGCTGGCCTGCTGGTGCGCGCCCGAACCGTGCCACGCCGATGTCCTGGCGGAGCTGGCGGACCGGCTCTCGTAGCTTCCGACGAACGGGGCCCCGGCGCTGGCCTGCACGAATCGCCAGTAGAATCTGCACACGTGACTCCCGCCAAGCCCCGCATCCCGAACGTTCTCGCCGGCCGCTACGCCTCCGCCGAGCTCGCCACGCTCTGGTCGCCCGAGCAGAAGGTGAAGCTGGAGCGTCAGCTCTGGCTCGCCGTGCTGCGGGCCCAGAAGGACCTCGGGATCGAGGTGCCTGAGCAGGCGCTCGCCGACTACGAGCGGGTGCTCGACACCGTCGACCTGGCCTCCATCGCCGAGCGCGAGAAGGTCACGCGGCACGACGTGAAGGCGCGGATCGAGGAGTTCAACGACCTCGCCGGGCACGAGCAGGTCCACAAGGGCATGACCTCCCGCGACCTCACGGAGAACGTCGAGCAGCTCCAGATCCGGCTCTCCCTGGAGCTGATCCGCGACCGCAGCGTGGCCGTCCTGGCGCGCCTCGGCAAGCTGGCCGGCGAGTACGGCGAGCTGGTCATGGCCGGCCGCTCGCACAACGTGGCCGCGCAGGCCACCACCCTCGGCAAGCGCTTCGCGACGGCGGCCGACGAGCTGCTCGTCGCGTACGGCCGGGTCGAGGAACTCCTCGCCCGCTACCCGCTGCGCGGCATCAAGGGCCCCGTCGGCACCGCCCAGGACATGCTGGACCTGCTGGGCGGGGACGCCTCGAAGCTGGCCGAGCTGGAGGACCGGATCGCGGGCCACCTCGGCTTCTCGCAGGCGTTCACCTCGGTCGGCCAGGTCTACCCGCGCTCGCTGGACTACGAGGTCGTCACCGCGCTGGTGCAGCTGGCGGCGGCCCCCTCCTCGCTCGCCAAGACGATCCGGCTGATGGCCGGGCACGAGCTGGTGACCGAGGGCTTCAAGCCGGGCCAGGTCGGCTCCTCCGCGATGCCGCACAAGATGAACACGCGGTCCTGCGAGCGCGTCA
Source organism: Streptomyces sp. NPDC057253 (assembly GCF_042669125.1). Taxonomy (NCBI): domain Bacteria; kingdom Bacillati; phylum Actinomycetota; class Actinomycetes; order Kitasatosporales; family Streptomycetaceae; genus Streptomyces; species Streptomyces sp. NPDC057253. The sequence goes on from NZ_JBHUXV010000010.1 coordinate 138,202, forward strand.
ACGGCCTGATGGTCATCCTGCGCGGCTACGCCTCGATGACCGGCGAGCTGGCGGGCGACCAGTGGAACGAGGGCGACGTGTCCTGCTCGGTGGTGCGCCGGGTCGCGCTGCCGGACGCGTTCTTCGCGCTCGACGGCCTCTTGGAGACCTTCCTGACCGTGCTCGACGAGTTCGGCGCCTTCCCGGCCGTCGTGGCCCGTGAGCTGGACCGTTACCTGCCGTTCCTCGCCACCACCAAGGTGCTGATGGGCGCGGTGCGCGCGGGCGTCGGCCGTGAGGTCGCGCACGAGGCGATCAAGGAGAACGCCGTCGCCTCCGCGCTGGCGATGCGCGAGCAGGGTGCCGAGCGCAACGAACTCCTCGACAAGCTGGCCGCCGACGAGCGCATCCCGCTCGACCGCGCCCAGCTCGACGAACTCATGGCCGACAAGCTGTCCTTCACGGGTGCCGCGGCCGACCAGGTCGCCGTCGTGGTCGGCCGCATCGAGGAGATCGTCAAGCAGCACCCGGCGGCCGCGGGGTACACCCCGGGGGCGATCCTCTGACCCGGTTCACCCCCGCGGACCTGGAGGCCGCCCGCGACCGGCTCGTGCCGGATGTCGTCGCGGACGGCCTCCGCGTTCTGTTCTGCGGCATCAACCCCGGGCTGATGACGGCGGCCACGGGCCATCACTTCGCCCGTCCCGGAAACCGGTTCTGGCCGGTGCTGCATCTGTCCGGGTTCACGCCGCGGCTTCTGAAGCCGTCGGAGCAGGGGGAGTTGCTGTCGTACGGGCTCGGGATCACCAATGTCGTGGCCCGGGCTACCGCGCGGGCCGACGAACTGAGCGCCGAGGAGTACCGCGCGGGCGGGCGGCTGCTGGCGGAGAAGGTGGCGCGGCTCGGGCCGCGTTGGCTGGCCGTGGTGGGGGTCACCGCCTACCGTGCGGCCTTCGACGACAAGAAGGCGAGGGTCGGGCCGCAGGAGCGGACGATCGGGGCCTCGCGCGTGTGGGTGCTGCCCAATCCGAGCGGCCTGAACGCGCACTGGACCACGGCGACGATGGCGGAGGAGTTCGCCCGGCTGCGGGTGGCGGCGGAGCAGGGGTAGGGCCGGTTGCGAAAGTGGCCCTGGCGGGTCACACCGGGTCGATGTCCGAGGCCACAGCGAGGACATGGACCTCGTCGGCCTCGTCCCGATAGCCCACGCCGAGGGCGATCCAGCGGTCCGAGCCGGGAGGCTGCCAGAGGTCGAGGTCGTCCGTCACGATGCTCGTCGTGAACCAGGGCTCGGGTATCTGCTCGCCCCGGTCGAGGCGCACCTTGAGCGTGTTCATGCCCCAGGGCCGCTGTCTGCCCCAGCGGTCGTCCAACTCCTGGGCTATGCGGCTCTTGAGGGCGTAGAAGTCCCCCACGGCCGCCATGCGCGGCGCCGCGTCGCCGTCCCGCAGGCCGTGGCTCACCTCTAACGACTCGATGCGGTAACCGGGCCCCGACAGGTACGCGCCCGACTCGCCGTCCGCCGCGGTCAGGTCGCGGGCGCACAGCGAGTCGATGGCGGCGAGGTACTTCGCGCTGTCCATGTGATCCAGTAAACCGGCCGCCACTGACATTTGGCGGGGCGTCAGGCGATCCGCGGGGTCAGGCGTCCCGGTGTCGCAGCCTCCAGGCCCCCGCGGCCAGGGCAGCGGCCGCCCAGGCCGCCGTCACGGCGAGTCCCGTCCACGGTCCCAGAGGCCCGTCGTGGGTCTCGTACAGGACGATCTGGCCCGCCCGGTCCGGCATGAAGTCGGTGGCCCCGCCGGCCACGTCCCCGATCACGAACGAGACGACCAGGACGAACGGGATCAGCAGCGAGAGCGCCGCCACTCCACTGCGCAGCAGCGCCGCGAGACCGGCCGCGAGCAGTGCCATCAGGGTGAGGTAGATCCCGCATCCGACGACACCGCGCACTTGTTCACCGGTGCTCACACCGCTCGCCGCCTCGCCGAGACCGGCACGTGCCACGAGGAGCGCGGCGAGGGAGGTGACCAGGCCGACCACGAGCGTGGGTACGGCGATGGCCGTGACCTTCGCGGCGAACCAGCGCCCGCGCCGCGGCACCGCGGCCAGCGACAGCCGGAGCCCACCCCCGTGGAACTCCGACGACACCGCCATGGCACCGAAGGCGATGGCCGCGATCTGACCCGGCGCGACCCCGGAGAGTGCCATGAACAACGGGTCGAACTCGGGGTCGGAGGTCTCGGAGACACCGGCGATCGCGGAGAACGCGGTGGTCGCGGCGAACAGGGCGAGCAGGGCGCCGAGGAGCGAGCGGAGTGTACGGATCTTCAGCCACTCGGAGCGGAGGACGGGGGCGAAGGGCATGTCAGGCCTCCTGGGGGTGTGCGGTGAACTCGGTCTCGGCGGAGGTCAGGTCGAGGTAGGCCTGCTCCAGGGTGGCTTCCTCCGCGGCCAGTTCGAGGAGGGGGACGCCCGCGGCGGAGACGAGGCCGCCGATCTCGTCCACGCGTGCGTGCCGCACCGTCCAGTGCCCGTCCTCGTGCTCCACAGCGTCATGGCCGTGCGGGGCGAGGGCGCTCTTGAGCGCGGCGGGGTCGGTGGTGCGGATGCGGACGCCGGGCTGCACGCGTGCGTGGATGAACTCCCGCACGGGTGTGTCGGCGAGGAGGCGTCCCCTGCCGAGGACGACGAGGTGGTCGGCGAAGGACGCGGTCTCGGTCATGAGGTGGCTGGAGACCAGGACCGTGCGCCCCTCGCCGGCCAGTCGGCGCAGCAACTCGCGGATCCAGATGATGCCTTCGGGGTCGAGCCCGTTCGAGGGCTCGTCGAGCATGACCACCGCGGGGTCGCCGAGCAGCGCGGCGGCGATGCCGAGCCGTTGCCGCATGCCCAGGGAGTACGTCCGCACCCGGCGCCGGGCGACCGACGCCAGCCCTGTCGCCTCCAGCACCTCGTCGACCCGGCGCCCGGGGATGCGGTTGCTCGCCGCCAGCGTGCGCAGGTGGTCGCGGCCGGTGCGGGAACCGTGCGCGGCCTGGGCGTCGAGCAGGGCGCCCACGTGGCGCAGGGGTTCGGCGAGGCCGGCGTAGGGCCGTCCGCCGATCGTCGCCGTGCCGGAGGTGGGCCGGTCGAGGCCGAGGACGAGCCGCATGGTGGTGGACTTCCCGGCGCCGTTGGGGCCCAGGAAGCCGGTGACCCGGCCCGGCAGGACCTTGAAGGTGAGGTCGTCCACGGCACGTCGGGTGCCGAACTCCTTGGTGAGGGCCTGGACTTCGATGCTGGTCATGGCAGCAGCCTGGCCGGTGCCGCCGGGCCCGGGCCTCCCCCGCGCGGGGAGATCGTCTCCCCCGTGCGGGGGAGGGCCGTTGTCGGTGGCGGCTGGCACGATGACCACATGGTCCGCTTGCTGCGCCCGTTCGGCCGGGCGGTGACGTACACGCGGTGGCTGCATCTGTTCATCGCCACCGTGTGGCCGGCGCTGTGGATGTTCGTCGAGGAGGCGTGGTGGACCTGGCTGTTGGCGGCCGTGACCCTCGCGCCCGTCGGACTCGTGCCCGCGATGCGCACCGTGGAGGGGTTGCAGGCCCGGCTCCTGCTGACAGGGCATCGGCACGACAGTGAGAGCCTCGCCATCGTGGTCGCCCCGTCCGCGTCCTGGGGCGACCGGGGGCGGCTCGTGCTGTGGCTGGAGACGCGGCTGCTGCTCGGCTACGCGACGGCGTTGCTCTCCGTCCAACTGCTGATCGGCACGGTGGACCTGGTGGCGTCGGCGTTCGGCCGGGACGTGGACGAAGGCGTGCTCGTCCTGCTCGACGGCCACCAGTGGTGGCACATCCTGCTCGCACCGCTCACCCTGGCCGCGCTGGCGGCGACCGGGTTCGGCGCGGGCCGTCTCGTCACCGCGCTCGCGCTGCGGCTGCTGGGCCCCTCCCCCGCCGACCGCCTCGCCGCCCTGGAGGAACGCACGGAACAACTCCTGGAGCGCACCCGGATCGCGCGCGAGCTGCACGATTCGATCGGGCACGCGCTGACCGTAGCCGTCGTCCAGGCGGGAGCGGCCCGCGCGGCGGGCGACCCCGCCTTCACGGAGCGCGCCCTGGGCGCGATCGAGGACACGGGGCGGGCCGCGCTGGAGGACCT